>CAZIWS010000007.1:0-4295 GCA_964543175.1 uncultured Candidatus Saccharibacteria bacterium | reverse complement strand
CAACCCTAGAAAGTGATCAAGGGAAAAATTTCTTAACTATTTTAATAGTTATTTTAGTAGGCATTGGTTCTTTTTATTTAGGTAGATTGTCTAAAGAAAGCACCTCTAATAGCCTTAAAATTGAATATACGGGCCAAGAAGCTAATATAATGTCTTCAAGTGTCTTAAATCCTTATATTTCTCCCGATAGCTCAAAAAGCTCTAATAAAACCCAAAATTCAGGGGAGTACTTTGCTTCAAACAGAGGAAGTAAATATTATCCAATAAATTGCTCAGCTGGTAAAAATATTAAATTAGAAAATAGAATTTATTTTAAAACAGCAATTGAAGCAGAAAAATCTGGTTACCAACTTTCTAGTTCTTGCCGTTAATTTTTAAAAGTTTAAATTAAAAGGGAATAGGGGTTATATTGTTATATTTATATTTTATATATAGGTCGCACAATATACCTTTTGAGACGTTCTTTTATATTTTTATTATCTTATTTAAACTAATCTAAGCTTCTATAAAAATAAATAGAAATATAAGAAATTTAATTAAAATCAACAGTGGTCATGCTTTCTTCTAAGGTAGTTGGCTGGCCATCTCTAATTCTTTCCATATTGTTAATAAAAGAAGCCCAAAAAATATCTTTAAAAACATCTTGCCAAAGATAAGTAGCTGGCTCTTTTAAGTATTCATCCCATAAATTTTTACTAGTACCACTAACATATTGAATATTTTCCTGAGCTTCTGGGCTTTCAACTACACTTTTTATACTAATTTTAAAATAACTTAAAACTAAAATTAAAATAAAGCCTAAAATTAAAATTCCAATTAAGCTAATCCCCTTTTGGTTTTTATTTTTTTTCATAAAATAAATAATTTAAAATTTAAATTTAATTAAATTTAAGAAAAAACACTTTAAAAGCATTTACCAACCAATCAATAATTCCACTAATTGATAAATTAAAATAACTTAAAATAATAACAATAACTATAATTAAAATAATTAACTTTATAAAACCACCTTTTTTATTATTAATATTTTTATTCATATTAATTATTATATCATGGTTTAATAAATTTACTACTTATTGAAGGTAAATAATACATTGGATCTAAATAAGCATTAGTTGGAGCTATTGGTATAGTGTAATGTTTACCAATACAAGCTTTACTTGGACGAGTTTCCATTTTAACTGCTTCAGCTACATAGACAGTTAAATGAAGATGTGGACCTGTGGTATGTCCAGTATTTCCAGAATAGCCAATTATTTGTCCTTTTTTAACCTTATCTCCTTTTTGGACTTTAATTAAAGACAAATGACCATAAGCTGTAGCTAAACCATTATAGTGTTTAATAAAAATAAATTTCCCAAAAGAAGCATAAGGACAAGTTAAATCTGTGTCACCAGTTCCTTCCACTGTTCCATCAGCCACAGCCTTAATGGGCGTACCTACAGCCGCCCTAAAATCAACACCACTATGAGAACCAGAAGCATACAAACGAGCTGAATCTTTAGTAATACCGAAAAGTTGAGTTACATAAACACTATCCAAAGGCCAAGCTAATACACCTTTTCCGGGCAATGACTTAGGATTTAAAATAAATTTTAATTGAGATTCATATTCTGCTAATTCTTTTTCAAAAGCATTTTTTTGAGCTAAACGACTTTGAAGTAATTTTTGGTAATTAGCTTCATTGTTTTTTGTTTGATTTAATAATTTATTTTTTTCAATTTTATTTTGTTCAACTATTTTTCTTTGATCAGCTAATTTATTTTTTAAGGCCAATAGCTCATTGCGAGCTGTTGTAGTTATGTCTTTAGTATCTTCTAGTTCACCTTTTATTTGCTCTAATTCATTTATTCTTTCTTTAGTTTTATTTTTAACTCTAACGATACTATCTAATTCTTGCCAAATTTGAGTAAAGTTATTTTGAGTTAAAAGAATTTGAATAAAATCATAATTATCAATTTCATTTATTTTCTTAAAATTAATTTTAATTGCTGAAATATTATTAGCAATAGAATCTTCTTTATTTAAAATTTGAGAACCAAGACCTTGAATAGTTAAGTTAACTTTATCAATTTTACTTTGAGTTAAAGAAATATCAGCATTTAATTTTTTTTTAGTTAAGTCTAGTTCTTTAATAGAATTAGCTAAAGAATTTTTTTCTTTACCTAAATTATTTAATTCATTTTGATATATTTTAATTTCTTGCTCAATTTTAGTAATATCATTATTTTTTTCAGTAATTTTATTATTTAAATTTTGAGCAGTTTCTGCTATTGAAAAAAAAATGGGAACCATTAAAAAAATTAATAAAATTAAAATAATTTTATATTTTTTTTTAAAAAAATTAAATTGCTTTTTGTAATCTAAAAATTGTTTCATTTTTACCTAAAATTTCTGCAATTATGAAAGGATCTGGAGATTTGTCAAGACCAGAAAGGGCAAACCTAATAGGGTGCAGTAGCTCTCCCCTGCTTTCAAGTTGCTGGCTAATTTCTATTAAAGTATTTTTTATTTTTTCTTGAGTAAAATCTTTTTCTGGAATTTTTTCTAAAGCTGTAATAGCTAAATTTAAATTCTGATTTATTTTTTCCATAGAAACATTTTTAAAAATTAATTTTTCTCTTGGAAATTCAGGTCTTAAATAAAAGAAATTTAACTCCCCTGCTTGAAGCATATTATCAATGTCACTAAATTTTGAAATTCTTTCAGCTATAATTGGAATTAATTTTTCCTGCTTGTCCGTAGGTAAGCATTTTTTAAATTCATCTGTTAGGTGCTCAAAAATTTTATTTTTTAAGACTTGAGGTGATAATTTTTTAATATGTTCTTTATTTATCCAATCTAATTTTTCTTCATGCCATTGGGCACCCGATTTTTGAATTCGATTAATATCAAATACATCAATTAATTCTTTAATAGTAAAAATTTCTTTTTCTTTGCCGTCCTTATCTGGAGCTGGATGCCATCCTAAAAGAGCTAAAAAGTTTATCATAGCTTCTGGTAAATAGCCTTCTTTTTGATAATCTAAAACATCTTTTGCTCCATCTCTTTTACCAAGTTTTTTATTTCCATCTTTTCCCATAATATGAGGAAGACAAATAAAAATAGGAGGGTTAACTTCTAATGCTTCATAAAGAGATAAATATTTAGGCATAGATGAAACATACTCTTGACCTCTAATAACATGAGTTATATTCATTTCAATATCATCAACAATGTGGCAAAAATTATAAGTTGGATAACCATCACTTTTAATTAAAATAAAATCATCTAAAGCTTCAGGACCAGCTGATAAATCTCCATAAACTACATCTGTCCATTTATAACTTTTTATTTCTGGAACTTTAAAACGTAAAGGTTTAATGCCATACCACTCTTCAATTTTTTCTGGCTTGTCTAATAAAGCCTTGGCGAAGTTGGGGCGATGCTCTCTATACAGAAAAGCTCTTTTTTCAGATTCGGCTTTTTTTCTAAACTCTTCAACTTCTGCTTCAGTATATGGATCTATATAAGCCAAACCTTTATCAATTAATTTTTGAGCATATTTTTTATATAAATCTAATCTTTCTGATTGTTTATAGGGAGCATTAGGCCCATTAACATCTGGACCTTCATCCCAATTTATACCTACCCAATTTAAAACTTTCTGAATATGTTCAATTGAACCAGACACCTCTCTTCCTTTATCAGTATCTTCAATGCGAAGAATAAAAGTTCCGTTATTTTTTTTAGCCCAAAGATAAGCATATAAAGCTGTTCGTAAATTACCAACATGCATAAAGCCAGTTGGCGAAGGAGCAAACCTAGTTATAATTTTTTCTTTCATAACTTTATTTTAGCACTAAAATCTTTTTTCTAAAAGAAAAATTATTTTTCATGCTTTAGGGCCATTTGTATTAACTCTCTAGCTATTTTTTGAGAAGCTTCTTTTTTGCCAAAATTTTTAGCACTATTGGCCATTTTTTGATAAATTAATTTATTATTTTCAATTTTTTCAATTTCATTAAATAAAATATTTGAAGTCATATTCATTTCTTCAATTACTACACAGGCTCCTGCTCGAGCATAAGCAAAAGCATTTTTTTTAGAATGACCCCCATTGGATTCTGTAAATGGAATTAAAATAGAAGGAATGCCCCAAGAAGCAATTTCAAATAAAGTTGAACCGGCCCTAGAAACAATAATAGAAGCTGCTCCAGCTGCCATTTTCATTTGTAAAGCAGAAAGAAATGTAATTGGTAAATATCTACTTTTATTTTTATTTTCGCTTAAAATAACATCTGCTTGACTTTTAA
>CAZIWS010000006.1:0-17298 GCA_964543175.1 uncultured Candidatus Saccharibacteria bacterium | reverse complement strand
TCAATAGCCAGTATGTCCTTATCTTCATAGAGAATTTTAATTTTCATGGTGCCTTCGGAGGGAATCGAACCCCCATCAAGGCCTTAGAAGAGCCCTGTTCTATCCATTGAACTACGAAGGCAGTTTTAATCTGGAAGTGCGCGGTGAGGGACTTGAACCCCCGACCTTCCCGGTGTAAACGGGTTGCTCTGCCAACTGAGCTAACCGCGCAAGATATATTTATATTTTTTAAACTAACATTGTATCCCCAATAGGTTAAGCGGTCTACCAAAACAACTAACCTTGCAAGAATACTTTTAGCTATAATTTAAAATAACATTTTTATTTAGATGGGTCAACAATAAAAAAATTATTGTTTAAAATTTGTAAAGAATTTTCTTCTTTTTGAGAAAAATAATCAAAAACTTTTTGAATTCTTTCTTCCTTTATTTTTTCCATCAAGCTTCCTTTTTTAATTTCTGGTAAGATAAAATCTTTATTTATTTTTAAAAAAACAAATAAGCCAAGAGCAAAACCAATCAAAAGAATAAACAAAGATAAAAAAAGAATGCTTTTCCAATAAAAATTAACATTAATACTAAAAGTTTTCTTTTTTAAATTATTCTTTTTTTTAAATTTTAAAAAATTTATTTTCATAATATTTTCTTATTTAAGGAATAAAGCTTAGAAGTTTAATTTTAAAAATTCCTTCCCATGGGAAAATTTTACCTGTTTTTTCACTTTTAATTCCTATTTCCGTATCATTTTTATTAGAATTAATTATTTTTTGAATATCAACTGAAAGAAATTGAATTTCATAAGAAGAATTTTCTAAAAGTTTTAATGTTTTATAAACTGACTCAAAAGTACCAATAACCTGAATTCCAACAATTAATTCAGATTTCTCAGGGGTTATTTCCACAGAAATAATTTCATCTTCACCTCCAACACTGTTAGCTAAATTATCAATAGTATCTAAAAAGGGTACAAAGTTAGATCTTTTAGCAAAATGTTCTTGTATTAATTTATCATGAGATTCAATTTCATCAATGGATTGTAATATCGTCTTAACTTCTTCTCTTTCTGTGTTTTCGGTATGCCATTTAATTAAAATATCTTTTTGATTTAAATCTTTTTTTTCTATTTCTTTATAAAAAAAATAAAGAATAAAAGATAATAAAATAAAAAATATTATTGAAATTATTATTAAATTTTGTTTTAAATTATTTTTCATTTTTTAAGAAGCAATCAAGCTTAAATAAAAATTAATGTCTGAGCCCTTAATAAAATTAGAAACCGGCAAATCAACTCTTAAAAAATAAGAGCTGGATTCTAGTGCTTTTTTAAAAAGCAATAACCTTTCCCTGCTTGGTGCTGTTCCATAAATACTTACCTTTTTACCTTCAACAATGTCTTGAACAAAAGAAAACCTATTAATTTTAATATCAGGCATTTTGTTTAAAATAATTTGATCTATTATGTTTTCTGAAATATTAAATTTATTTAAATCTGAATTCTCAATTATTTTTAATTTATTATCTAAATCTTTTATTAAAGTTAAGGAATTTTGATCTAGTTGGGGAATTGTCTCATTTTTTTGTATTTCTAGTTTATTTTTGGCGATTCTTTCTTTATTAATTGAAATTAAATAACTAGGTACAAAAATAATCAGCGTAGCAATTAAGCAAAAAGAAAACAAAAAAATAAAAACCACAACAAGCCTAAGGAAAAATCCTTTAGTTATGTTTTTTTGTTCTTCATTTGGAATTAAGTTAATCATAATTAAAATCTGCTAATGCTAATCCTAGTGCGGTCGTAAAAGAAAGCGACTTTTTATAATCTAATTCGGGTATTTCTTTTTCAATGTTTAAAATATTAATCCAAGAATTAGCAATTTCTACTTTATGTTTCATGCTAACTGAAAAATAGTCAACTAAACCAATTAAATTTGAATCTCCGCCACATAAAATAATTTTTTCTATTGGAGGGTTTTCTTTTCCTTCTTCGTCTTTATGGGTATGCCAATAAATAAAATGGCGGTCAATTTCATCACGTAAAATTGAAACTCCATTAAGTAAAACAGAAAAAATTTCTTTATTGTCAGTATTTCTTTGGAGCCCATATTTTTTTTTCATTTTTTCTGCTTCTTCAAAAGAAATATTAAAACTTTTTTGAATTAAATTAGTTAATGTTATTCCACCAATATCAACTGTTGAAGTAAACATTGCAAAACCTTTTGAAACAATAGATATTCCTGTCCTTTTCTCACCAAAATCTACAATTAAATAAGTATTAGGGTCTCCTTTTTTAATAATTGCCCGAGAAACTGCCTGTGCTTCTGGCTCTAAAGAAGCAACCCAAATTCCTGCTTGTTCAAAAACAGAAAGATAGTCTTCTACCACCCTCCTGGGAATAGCAACAACTTGGATGTATAAATTTAAATTATCTTCTTTTAAAATTTCATAATCAAAAACTGTATCTTGTACCGAGATGGGTATGTGCTCTTCTAAAGAAAGCTCAATCCCTTCTTTTATATCTTTTAGATTCTTTTTTTCAAGCACAAGCTTAAAAATATAAATTTGCTCTTCTGGTAAAGAAACCCGAACAGATTTAATCCCTACTTCTTTTTTTAATTGAATTAAAATTTGAACTAAAGTTTTTGTGTCCTTTATGTTGCCAGATTCAATAACTCCAATAGGAATTTTTTTTTCTCCGTGTTTTTTAATTTTAATATTTCTTTTCCCAATTGTTAAATGAACAAACTTAATTGACTCATCTGAAATATCTAAACCAAAAGAAGACGAAAATAAAAATTCTGGAATTGGAAAAAATTTATTATGTAAATTCTTAAACATTATCTATATTATACTCTGAAATTAAATATAAAACAAAATAAAATTTTTAATTTAATTAACCTTATTTAAATATAATTTTTTTATTTTCTTAAAAACCTATTAGCTTAAATAAGTTATTTATTATCAATATGTTTGTTATTTTTATCTAAAAATCTTTGTAAAATCAAAGCGGCCGCCGAAGCATCAATATGGCCCGTTTTTTTTTGTTTTAATTTACTGTGAACTTGTTTTTGGTTTAAAATCTTTTTACCATCTTTGGGCCTACGAGCTTCTGCTGAAGTTAAAAATTCTTTTTGCTTGCTAATTGGTAATTTAATTTTTTTTTCTAAATCAGAAATAAAAAAATCTATTTGAGCTGATAGAATATTTAGTTTTCCAGAAAAATCAACAGACTCGCCTACCACAATTTGATTTATTTTTTCTTTTAAAACAATATTTTCTATTTCTTTAATAAGGTCGCCGTTATTGAGAATAATTTTTTTAGGAAAAGCGATCCTGCCGGCGTCATCAGAAATGGCAATCCCCACTCTTTTGGTGCCATAATCTATACCTAAAAACTTAACTTGGTTCATATTATTAGATACTAGCACAAAAAGACTTTTTCTGATATTATTTTAATATGAGTCCATTTTATGAAAACAATTTAATAATGCTAATAGTTCTTCTTTGGACCCTTCCTTGGAAAATTTATGCTGTTTGGACGGCAGTTAAAAACAAGCACAAGGGTTGGTTTATTGCTTTAATAATTTTAAATACTGTTGCCATCTTGGAAATAATTTATATTTTCTTTATTGCCAAAAAAACATGGCCAGAAGTTAAAAAAGCTTTTCTAAGAGCAATTACTCCAAACAAAAAGGGACATAAAGAAGAATAAAAACAATATTAGTTTTTTTATTGTTTTTCTTTTTGATAATTTTGTGGTATACTGGATTAGTGCCTGAGGTATATACTAGAAAACCAAACACCATTTGTGCTATCTGTAAAAAATCAATTTACAGAAGACCAAGTCAAATAAAAAGAAACAAAAAAAGAGTTTTTTGTAGTTTAACTTGTTATGGCGCCTCTTGCAAAAAAGAAAAACCTTGCTTGGTTTGTGGAAAATTAATATTAGCTAGTTTAAATAAAAAAACTTGCAGTAGAGAATGTTCAAATAAGAATCGAGCTGGAGTAAAATATAAAATTGGAAGACCAAAAGATAAAGTAAATACTCTAAGAATTTTAAAATTAAGATTAATAAAAAAAAGAGGTAAAAATTGCGAACGTTGCCCTTACGATAAACACGAAATACTGCAAATTCATCATAAAAATAGAAACACAAAAGACAATCAGATGGATAACCTAGAGATACTTTGCCCAAATTGTCACTATGAAGAACATTTTTTAAAAAAGTTGGTTAAAAAATAGTATTGAAAAATAATATAAAAAAAGCTATATTTAAATTAACTTAATAAAGGAGGGTTGCGCCGAATGGTAAGGCACTTGTCTTGAAAACAAGCGGGCGAAAGCCCTTAGAGGTTCGAGTCCTCTACCCTCCGCCATTGACAGCTAGCACGAGACGTGTTGCTTGTTAAGTTGTCTAAAAACTAAAATTTACCTAAACAATAAACAAATAAAGAAATAAAGCGTTTGATCTATTTAAATACCTTAAATTATATTTTTAAGGTATAATACCCATATATGAAACATAAATATAAAATTCGTTTACTTGAGTTTTTCATTATTGGAGTTTGTTTTGGAATAATTGAAGACTTAATTGCAATTTCTCTAGCCACTGAAGGACATTTTGAATGGAAGTATCTAGGCATTGCAGCAATTGTGGCAATTCCTTTTGCTTTTATAAGTGAAATAATTGTAGACCATCCTAATTTCTGGAAAAAATTTCTACCAAGCCACTGGTTTAGAAAAGAAAACGAAGATATAAATACAGAAACAAAAGAAAATTAGCTATCTTTTGATTTTTAAGGTAAAATAAATACATGGAATCAATTTTAAATTCAGAAATATTCTTTTTTATAACTTCTATTTGTGTAATTTTTGTTACTTTGGCTATTTTAGTTTTATTAATTTATTTTATAAAAATAATTCATAATTTTTATAAAATTTCTAATATTCTTAAAAAATATACCAAAGAAACAGAAACAGAATTAAATGAACTAGCAGGACATATTCGAAAAAGTCCTCTTTTTACTTTTATTTTTGGAAAAGAAAAAAAGAAAAAATAGATTTTATTAATAATTAACTCACGAAAGTGAAAAATATAAATATGAAGAAAAAAACAATAAACAAAAAAGGTGTTAGTGCTAAAAAAATAATAGGAATAGGAATGGGCGTGGCTGCTTTAACTGCTGCTGCTTATGTGCTTTTTGGACCAGAGGGTAAAAAAAATAAAAAAATGATTCGTAGCTGGGGTGTTAAAATGAAAGCTGAAATAATAGAAAAATTTGAAAAAACAAAAGAAATTACTGAACCTATTTATCACCAAATAATTGATAATGCTCAAGCTAAATATGCTAAAATTAAAAACGTAGATCAAAATGAACTAGCTTTAATGGTAACTGAATTAAAAAAACACTGGAAAGACTTAACTAAAAACAAAAAGGTGGCCAAAAAAAGTACACCTAAAAAAACAACTTTAAATAAAAAAATTAAAAAATAATATAAAGTTAAAAAATATGGAAAATAATGAATTTGAAAAAATTAACTGGTCTGCTTTAGAATATGAAGAAAAAGAAAGAAGCACAGATTGGTATTGGGCTCTAGGAATTATTGTTGTGGCTAGCTCAATTACTTCAATTATTTTAAAAAATTATTTTTTTGCTATTTTGTTAATAATAAGTGGTATTTTGTTGGGCTTTTTTGCGATAAAAAAACCTGAAATAGTTCCCTATGAATTAAATGACAAGGGATTCCAAATAAAAAATCGTATTTATTTATATGAAACTATAAAATCTTTTTGGGTACAAATTAAATCACCAGAACAAAATATAAAAAACTCTACTCTTTTTCTAAAATCACCTAGAATATTTATGCCTATTTTGTCTATACCCATAGAAGAAGAATTAGCTAATAAAATAAAAGAAATTTTAATTTCTAAAAATATTCCCCAAGAAGAAATGAAAGAACATTCTTCTCATCACATAATGGAATCTCTTGGTTTTTAATTTTTAAAAAGTAGCTTTTTAAGCTTAAAACTGCTAATCTTTGTTTAAGAAGCAAAATAAATCCTCTCGTCGTTCAATGGATAGGACGTAACTTTGCGGAAGTTATGATGCAGGTTCGATTCCTGCCGAGAGGACAAAAATAAAATGACTCAAGATAATTTAAAAAAAATAAGAATAAATAAATATTTAGCCCTAAAAAACATAGCAACTCGCAAGAAAGCAGATGAGCTAATTTTAAATAAACAAGTTTTTATAAATGGTAAATTGGCTATTCTAGGAGACAAAATAGATGAAAATGATAAAGTAGAAATAAAAGGAAATCAAGATTTTAAAAACTATCTTTATTATGCTTACAATAAGCCAATAAATGTTATCTCTCATTCTCCTCAAGAAAAAGAAGTTAGTATAAAAGAAAAAATTTTAGAAAATAAAAATATTCCTAAAAATCTTTTTCCTATTGGAAGACTAGATAAAAATTCCCATGGATTAATACTTTTAACCAACGACGGCAGAATTACCGACAAGCTTTTAAATCCTAAATATCCTCATGAAAAAGAATACGTTGTAATAACTCATAAAAAATTACGATCTAATTTTAAACAAAAAATGGAAGCCGGAGTAAATATTGAAGGATATAAAACAAAACCCTGTAAAGTTCAAATAATAAATGAAAATACCTTTAAGGTTATTTTAACAGAAGGGAAAAAACATCAAATTCGTCGCATGTGCTCTTCTTTATTTCAAGAAGTTAAAGACTTAAAAAGAACCAGAATACTTAACATTAAGTTAGCTAATTTAAAAAAAAATGCCCTAAGAGAAATCAAGGGCGAGGAATTAAAAATATTTTTAGAACAAGTGTTGCATTAAAGTCCTTTGGCCCAATTTTTTAAATCTTGGTAAGAAGCACTGCCACAAATAAATTTTTTAGTTTTAGTATTATAAAAAAAAGGAACTCCCCCACACATATCTTTATCAATTTCTAAAAGTTTTTTTTCATTTTCGGGATTGTGCCAAACTTCTAAAGCTTCCACTTTAATATCTTCTTCTTTTTCTAAACGCTCAACAAGCTCATGCATATCTACGCAATGAGGACATTCTGTTCCATAAAATTCTAATAAATGAGACATTAAAATATTATCGGGTTAGTTTTGATAAACGAGATTTCTTGCGAGAAGCATTATTTTTTTTAATAACTCCCCTTTTGGCTGCTTTATCAATAGCTTGAAAAATAGAACTAAGCATTTTTTGAGCTTCTTGTTTGTCTTTTTTAACAACTTTTTGAAACTTTTTTATTCCTTCTTTCATGGTTCTTTTTCGGCGATCATTAATAGCCTTTTTACGAAGAGAACCTCTAATTGCTTTTTTTGCTGATTTTGTTATTGCCATATCTAAAACAATAACATAAAGACTTTTAAAGTGCAAATACTAAAGAAAACAATAAATATGTTATAATTTTATTATGATTGCAAGCATAAAAGGTAAATTAATCTTAAAAAAAGAAAAATATATAATCTTAGAAAATTCAGGTATGGGTTATAAAATATACCTATCCCTTAATGATTTAATTTCAATAAAGCAAAAAAATGAAAACTATTTTTTTTGGACCTATTTGCACGTCAAAGAAGATGCTTTAGATTTGTATGGCTTTAAAGAAATAGAGGAACTTGAATTTTTTCAAATGCTTTTAAATGTTTCAGGAATTGGGCCCCGATCAGCTTTAACTATTTTAGGAATTGCCACAATTAATACTCTAAAACAAGCAATCGGAACTGGAGATATTTCCTATTTAACAAAAATTTCTGGAATCGGCAAAAAAACTGCTGAAAAAATAATAATTGAGTTAAGAGACAAAATGAAAGAAGAAAATTCAGGAAAAATTCTTCAAAATGAAATTGATGCTCTGGAGGCCTTAAAATCATTAGGCTATTCTCAAAATGAAGCTCGAGAGGCCTTAAAAAAAATTGATAATACTGAAAATGTAAATATAAAAATCAAAGAAGCTCTTAAAATTTTAAGCAATAATAGAAATTAGTATTTTAAAAATTAATTTATGCCAGAATTACCTGAAGTGGAAACAACGGTCAGAAACCTAAGAAAAAAAGTTTTAAAACTGGTTATTTCTGATATTTGGACTGATTTAAAAACAAAAGATATTCGCCAAAAAAATACTGTAGCCAACCAAAAATTTTTTATTTTTTTTAAAAAAGAAATACTTAAAAAAAGGATTTTATCTGTTGAAAGAAGGGCTAAAAATATATTAGTACATCTTTCTGGAAATAAAACAATTTTAATTCACTTAAAAATGACGGGCCATTTTCTATTTGGTCAATACAAATTTATTCAAAAAGAAAATAAATGGCTTCCAGTTCAAAAAGGTCCACTAGAAGATCCTTTTAATAAATATCTTCATGTTGTTTTTTCTTTTAAAAATTCAAAAAATAAATTAGCTTTTTCAGATGTTCGTAAATTTGGCAAAATGACCTTAATTAACACAGCGGAACTCTCAACAACAAAACATTTAGAAAACTTAGGGCCCGAACCTTTGTCAAAAGAATTTAATTTAAAAAAATTAAAATTAGTTTTATTTAAAAAAAGTAAAAGCAAAATTAAAACTGTATTAATAAACCAAAGCATTATTGCTGGCATTGGAAATATTTATTCCGATGAAATATTGTGGCATTGTGGAATTCACCCTGAAAGAAAAATATCAGAATTAAAAGAAAAAGATTTTAAAAATTTATTTAAATATATAAAAAAAATATTAATTAAAGGAATTAAATTACAGGGAGATTCAACTTCAGATTATCGTAATATCGACGGACTGCCAGGAAATTTTCAATTTAAACATGAAGCCTATCAAAGAAAAAATAAATTTTGTAGGAAAAAAAATTGTAAAGGTGTTATAATAAGGAAAATTATTAATAATAGAAGTGCTCACTTTTGCTCTCAACATCAAAAATAATATGGCCCTAAATCATTTAAAAGGATTACTTTTTTTAATAGCAATATTGTGGTTTGTTTGGTATTTAGCAATTGGACCAAGTGCTAAGGATACTGATAAACCTTTTATAAAACCCCCTGCTCCAATAGACACAGGCGAAAAATACGGATTAAATTAAATATCTAAAATCTGAAACAATGCTATTCCAGTAGCCACAGAAACATTTAATGATTCTTTTTTACCTTTCATGGGTATTTCAGCAATTAAATCACATTTTTTAAGAATATTTTTTGGCAAACCAGAAAGCTCTGTCCCCACCACAAAAGCAATTTTTTTATCTTTATTAAAGGAAAGTTTTATTTTTTTATAATTAATTGAATTCTCGTCTTGCTCAATTGCAATAATTTTATAGTTCTCTTTTTTTAATTTTAAAAAAAGAGAACTTAAATTTTTTTTATATTCCCAAGGTACAAACAATTCAGCTCCCAAGGAAGATTTAGCAATATCTTTTCTAATTCTATTAAAACGATCAACTGGGCAAGGACTATGGCCTGTTAAATAAATTTTAGAAATTCCAACAGCTTCAGCTGTTCTAAAAATAGATCCCACATTTAAAGCGCTTCGAATATCGGGTAAAATTAAAATGGTTTTTCTTTTTTTATTTTTATTAGGTTGATTTTTTATCATATTTAATATATTATCACAATAATACCATAATTTTTGGTCTGATTAACTAAAGACTACTAAGTTTTAGTTTCAAGTTATTTAAAAAAGAATATAATATCCGCTCGTAGCTCAGTCGGTAGAGCAGCTCCCTTTTAAGGAGATGGTCGTAGGTTCGATTCCTACCGAGCGGACAGTGTAAATAAAAATTATTTATAAAAATCTAGTTTTATTGGTATAATTTAAAACATATGTTTTATCCAATAAAATTATTCGCAGATTGGCTAACCTATGATGTTTTAAAACTTAAAGCTGAATTATATTTAGCTAATTCTATTAATTTTTTTATTTATGATTCCATAAAAATAATAATTCTGCTAATAATTATTAATTACCTAGTGGCAATAATTCGTTATTATTTGCCAATAGAAAAATTAAGAAAGATTCTTGTTTCTCGTAGATGGTATGGCTTAGATTATTTTATGGGTGCAATTTTTGGGACCATTACTCCTTTTTGCTCTTGCTCATCTATCCCTTTATTTATTGGATTTCTCCAAGCCAGAATTCCCCTTGGAGTGACATTTTCTTTTCTGATAACTTCTCCACTAGTTAATGAAGTTGCTATTGTTTTATTTCTAGGATTATTTGGATGGAAAATAACAATTCTCTATGTAATGTCAACTATATTTTTAGGAATGTTTAGCGGTTTTATTTTAGGAAAACTAAAGCTTGAAAAATATCTAAAAGATTATATTTGGCAAACAAAAAATCAAAAAATAAATTTAGAAAAAGAAAAAATTCCATTTCCTGAATTAATTAAAATATTTTGGCAGGAAAGTTTTAAAATTACCAAAAAAATAATTCCCTATGTTCTAGTGGGTATTGGTATTGGTGCATTAATCCATGACTTTGTGCCAGCTGGTTTTTTTGAAAAATACATAACCCCTGATAATATTTTTGCTGTACCAATTGCCACAATACTTGCAATTCCAATGTATGCAAACTCAATTGGCGTTATACCAATAATTCAATCTTTAGTTCAAAAAGGCATACCAATAGGCACTGCTCTTTCTTTTATGATGGCAATAGTTGGATTATCGCTTCCAGAAGCTCTAATATTAAAAAAAATTATGAAAACAAAATTACTTTTTTATTTTTTTGGAATAGTAACACTTTCTATAATAATTATTGGTTATTTATTTAATATTTTTATTTCTTAAAAAGACTCTAAAATAAACTGTTCAAAAGCAGATTTATCGTCTAGGCCTTTTTTACGAGCTTCGGGCAAAAGATAAGAAATCTTAGCACAAAAATTTTTTAATTCTTCTAAGGAAAATTTGCGAAAATTCTTTTTTAAAATCATATCCTTGGCTTTCCAAAACAAAACTCCAACTAATTCTTCTAGGGCAACATTTTTTTCTAGGGCTTGGTTAAAATAAATCCACATTTTTAATTTATCTCTATCCATCAAAGCATCGGCTAATAAAAAATTATTAAATTTTTCTTTTTTATCTGGAGATAATTCAAAAATATTTAATTCGGCCCTGTTTTTTTTAAAAATATCTATTGTTTTTTTGTTTAATTTGCCTTCTAAAAAAACAAAATCATTTTTAGAACTTTCCATTAAATCTAATTTAGATAAAAGAAAATTTTCAATTTCTTCTGAAAAAAATAAATTCTCAAAAAAAACAATACTTTTTTTAAAAAATAAACCTTGGCTTTTAAAAAAATTTTCAACTTGTTCTGTGCTAAAATCATTTTTATTAATAAAAAAAGAATCAACATCTTTCACAGAAGAATCTATAAATTTTTCATAGATTTTTCTTTTTTTTTCTACATCATCACCAGCAAAAAGATAAATCATAAATTAAAATTTAACTTTATTTTTATATTCTAAATATGCTTGACCGTATTTTTTTTCCAACAATTGTTCTTCTTTTTTAAAGAAAAAAAGCACAGAGATTAAAAAAGAAATTAAGCTAAATAAAATTACAAAAATAGAATTAATAATGATTCCAAAACTAATTAAAGAAAAAAATAAACCTAGGGTGGTTGGATTTCTGGTAAAACGATAAGGCCCCTGCATAAAAGACTCTTTAGTTACATTTTCTTTTTTAAATTTTCTAGAGCTTAACTGTGCCCATAAAATTAAATAAGAAAATAAAAACAAAAACAAAAACAAAAAACCAGAAAAATTTAAAATTAAATTATCAAAAACTTTAATAGGAAAAATAAAGCTCAATAAAAGCCCTAAAAACAAAGCCATTAAATAAAATAAATAGGAATGGGCTAAAATACGATGCACTCTGGGCTTAGGTTGTTCTTTTAAAATCATATTTTAATTATACCATTGCTAAAATTAAAAATAAATTATTTAACTTCCACTAGGTTATTGCCAATGCCGTAATTAACTTCTAAAGGAATAGTTGTTTGATAACCTAAATAAGAATTAGCTAAAACATTTTCCATAGCTTTTTTTATGATTTCAATGGCCTGAGGCATAATTTCTTCTTTAATTTCAAAGACTAATTCATCGTGAACCTGTAAAATTAAATGAGCTTCATTTAAGAGACCAGCTTTCATTAAATCTTCTTCCGAAAACCTAATGGCTAATTTTATAATATCAGCAGCTGTTCCTTGAATAGGAGCATTAGTGGCCGTCCTTTCTGCCATGCTTTTTAAAAAGGGAATTCTAGAATTTATATTTGCGAATTTTCTTTTTCGTCCAAAAAGAGTTTGGGTAAAAGTATTTTTAACGGCAAAGTTCTTAACTTCCTGTAAGTAATTATATACTCCCGAAAATTGATCGAAATAATTATTATAAAAATCTTGGGCTTCTTCTCTGGTACCTCCTAAGTTTTTTCTAAGAGCCGAAACACCCATTCCATAAATTATTCCAAAATTAATAATTTTAGCTCGCCGTCTCATTTCAGCCTCAACTTTATCAATAGAAATATTAAATACAAAAGAAGCAACACCAGCATGAATATCTTTTTTATCTTCAAAAATTTTAGTCATTTTAGGGTCTTTAGATAAAATGGCCGCAATTCTTAATTCAATTTGACTATAATCAAAAGCAACTAATTTATATCCTGGAGAAGCAATAAAGGCTCCGCGAATTCTTTTGCCTAATTCAGTTTTAATTGGTAAGTTTTGTAAATTAGGATCCTGAGAAGCAAAGCGACCAGTAGTGGTGCCATTTTGTAAAAAACGAGCATGCAAGCGACCATCTAAAGCAACCATTTTAGGAATTACATCAATATAAGTGGAAAGTAATTTTTGCAATTCTCGGTGAGCAATAATTTCTTTTATAATTAAGTGCTCATTTTCCAACTCTTCTAAAACTGAAATTTTAGTAGAAATAGCACCTGAAGCAGTTTTCTTTTTGCTATTTTTAATACCCATTTTAGTAAAAAGTATTTCTCCTAATTGTTTAGGTGAGTTAATGTTAAACTCAGTTCCGGCTAATTGATATATTTTTTGAGTAATTAAATCTAATTTAAGATGATATTCTTGTGATAATTTTTTTAAATATTTTAAATCTATTAAAATTCCAACTTCTTCCATTTTTTTTACTATAGCAATAATAGGTTTTTCAATTTCTTGATAAACTAAATCTAATTTTTCTTCTTTTAGTTTTTTTAAAAGAAAATCATAAGCTTTATTTAAATCTTTTTCTTTAGTAAAAAACAAGATATCTTCTAATGTGGGGTTGGTTTTTTCTGAGTCTAAAAGCCAAAAGATAATACTAGCTTCAATGAATTTTTGTTTATCTATTTTTTGAATATTTTCTGGGAAAATAGGAATGGTATTGTTTTCTGCTCCTGCTTTATCGAAAAAACTTTTTATTCTATTAAATAAACTTTTAAATTCAAATAACATAAAAATGTTTTCAATTTTTTGAATATCTGCATTTTGCCAAAATGTTTTTTCGGGTATTTTAAAATCAATCGGAGCATCTCGACGAATAGTTGCCAGTGTTTTAGAAAAAATAGCTTCTTCTTCATTTTCTTTTAGTAAATTTATAATCCGATCAGAAAAACCAACTTCCTTAAATTTAATTTCACCTTTTAAGGTATTTAATTTTTGATAAATATTTTCAATTGTTTTAAAATTAACAATTAATTGAGTAGCAGTTTTTTCTCCAATTCCCTTTATGCCAATAATATTATCTGAAGGATCTCCCCTAAGCCCCTTAAAATCAGGTAAAAGTTCTGGTTTAAAATTAAAGCGATTTAAAACAGCTTTTTCGTCATATAAAATGGTATCATTTATTCCTTTTTTTAAAGTATAAACTTGAACTTTCTGGCCATTAATTAATTGCATGGTATCCATGTCTCCTGAAGCAATAATAATTTTAAATTCTTTTTTAGAATCTGATTTTTCTATTTTTTCAACAATGGTTCCAATAACATCGTCGGCTTCAAAGCCAGGAGAATCGTAAATTAAAATATTAAAAGCTTCAAATATTTTACGTGAATCTTTAAGTTGAGAAATGAGGGCTTCATCGGCCTTAGCTCTACCAAGTTTGTAATTTTCATAAGCTTCATGCCTAAATGTTTTTTGAGGCAAATCATAACAAGCAAAAATAAAATCAGGCTTTAAGTCAGTAATAATTTTCATTAACATATTAGAAAGACCATAAAGAGCTCCCGTAGGCTCTCCTTTAGAAGACAAAAATTCAGGCAAAGCATGATAGGCCCGATGAATAATTGCATGAGCATCTAGTAAAACAATGGTTTTTTCTTTTAATTTAACCCCCATATTAATATAATTATAGCATTATTAAGATTTTTTAATTTTAAATTTTCTTTTTCCTTCTTTTAGATGTTCAATGGAAATTAAATGATGTTTTTGAGGAATAGCTTTTTTAACTTTTTCTGGCCATTCAATAAAAATTAAATTTTCAGGATTTGAAATTATTTTTTCCCAATCTAAAAACAAAAGTTCTTTTTCATTATTTAATCGATAAGCATCTAAATGAAAAAGGTGTTTAAAAAAAGAATTTTGTTTATTTTCTTTTGGTATTAAATATTTTTTCATAATAACAAAAGTAGGACTATTAATTTTATGCTTGATTCCTAAACTTTTACCAATTATTTGAGTAAAGGTTGTTTTGCCTGAGCCTAAGTCCCCTTTTAAAAGAACAAGGTTAAATTTATTTTTATTTAAAATGTCTTTTAAAAAAAATTGAGCAATTTCTTTTGTTTCTTCAGTTGAAGAACTAATAAATAAATGATTGTTTTTATTTTTGTTTTTTTTCATATTCTTACTAATAATACCATAAAAAATACCTCAATTAATGAGGTATTTTTTATGTTTAAACTTATCTTCTTACAATATATCTACGAGTAACTAAAATAATAATTAAAATAATTAATAACAATAAGAGCCAGCCGATTAAACTACCCGGTAAAAAATAACCAAATAAAACTAGGGCTGAAAGATTAGAATTATTATTTTTAGGAATATTTAAAACATAAGCAGTAGCACTTTCTTGAACCTTGCTAGGATTAGTATAAACAAGTACGGCTGTAGTTACAAATTTTTCAGTTCCTAGTGGAATAGAATTAACTTGAGCATCTAAGTAAATAACTCCCTCAGCATTTCTAACTAAATCTTGTAAAGGAACAGTTAAGATATGATTTTCATTAGAAAAAGTTCCCTCTGAAGCATTTTTCATAAAAATACCCCTAGGAACAACTACTTGAATTACTGGATCTTTTAGAGTTGTTTTACCTATATTTTTATAAGTAATAACATAGTCAATATCATCACCTCTAGCAACAAACTCAAATCTGTTTTCAATTTTTAATTGAATTGGTGAACTAGTTCCTGTACCAATATAATTAATTACATTTTGATAAACAGGAGTAATTACTGCTGGAGCTATATTACTAGCTGTTTTTAAAGTACTAATGTTTCCATAAGGACTACCAGTAGAACAATTAGATACAAGTCTAAAATAATAAGTGGTGCCGGGAGACAAACCAGAAATTGTTTCACTAAAAGATGAACTACCACTTATTGTTCTGGTTGCTGTTTTGTAACCTAAATTAGTTGTTGTTCCATATTCAAAATAAGTATTAGTATTGGTATAACTTGGATTTGAAACAACACCATTAAGAACAGCGCTATTTTGAGTAACATTAGAAGCAATAGCAGTTACTGCGCAGGCTCCATAGTAAACAGGAGTAACAATAGGAGTAGGTTGAATATAATTATAACTAGAAACATTTACTTGAACTGTTCTTATTTGGTTGCCACCATTTTGGCCGTGAGCAGTTAGGGTATAGTTAGTAGTTCCATTAGGATAAACAACCCTACTTCCATCTGAATTAACATTTCCAAAACCAGAAAGATAAACTGAATTACAATTATTGGTATCCCAATAAAGGGTAGCAGAAGATCCAAAATTTATAGAACTATGACTAGTATAAAAACTATCAATAGAACAAGTATTGTTATTTACATAATCATCAACATAAACTGTAACACTTTTAGAAACTGAATTACCATTGTAATTATAAGCAGTCAAAGTATATGTTCGGTCATAGGAAGGATAAACATTTTGACCTCCTGAAAGATTTACACTACCAAGATAAGAAATATTAGCTGAAGAACAATTATTAGTGCTCCAAGTTAAATAAGCAGGGTCACCTTCATCAATGGTGGTAGAAGAATTAGAGCCATCTGCTTTAAAATAAGAAATAGAGCAGTTGTTATTATTGTTGTTATTTAATTTACAAAAAGATCCGTCCCAAGAAGAACCTGAATCACAAACTCCATTTACTGTTTCAGAATCTAATTGAATAGAACTATTATAAAGTCTAAAAAGATTACTACCATATTTAATAGAAAAATAATCTGAACCTGAAGAACCAGTTGCCACTGTCCCAAAACCATCTTTAGTTACAGCTGAAGAAGCAGAAGCAGGATTAATTACATTCCAAGTAAAATGCATTTTACATTCATTATTTCCTGTAGGAATAACACAAGAAGAAGAATTAGCATTCAATGTTCCAGTCATTGTTAAAGGTGGTGGAGGTGGCGGTGGTGGAGTGCTTGAGTCAACTTTAAAACTAACAACAACTGAACCTTGAGTTGCCCAGCCGGGAGCGATACTTCCAATACTTAAACCATTGCTTGAAAGAACTTGCGATCCACTTTCAGTGTAACTTGTTCCTTGATTAGGATACCAGCGAGTTGAGCCTAAGGTTAATTTTTTAGGAGTTGATAAATTGGCATAAACAGGACCAAAAGAAATGTTGCCTTGGTCTGAAATAATTTGTCCTGAAAAACTATGACTAGAAACACTATTATTAATAGTATTAGCATTTAATTTAATACGAACATTGGTAGCAGTTTGACCACTTCCAAATAAATCACTTGAGTTGTGATAATAAATTCTAATATTTACATATTCGTCTGGGTTAGCATTTACAGAAGTAAGTGGCCAACAAGGATAAACATAACCTGTAGTAGTTGTGAAATTTGCAATTGCGATAGAGGGGCAATCATCAGAAGCGCCATTCCATAAAGAAGTCGCAAAAACACTTTGTCCTATAAAAAACAAAGACAAAACAAAGACCAGTGTTATTATTTTTTTCATAATTTTTTTATTCATTTTATTTTTAATAATTAATTTTATAAATTTTTTAATTTTACAATTTCAAACTTTCAAAACATTTCTTAAAAG
>CAZIWS010000005.1:12976-18942 GCA_964543175.1 uncultured Candidatus Saccharibacteria bacterium | reverse complement strand
AAGTTAGCGCGGAAAATTATCTTTACGAAGAAAACTCATGGGAGCCACTTACAGGAGTAACAATAGGATTAACACAACCAAATCTAGACAATCCTTTTAATCCCATTGAAATTCAAACTTTAGTTGTTAATGAAAATGGCCAATCTGAATTTTCTAATATACCAACTGGTGAATATAATGTTGGAATAAAAGAAGATTTTTATTTCCCAACCCAAAATCTAAAGGTAGTTGAATTCATTCAACCCCAATCAAGCGGTGGAGGTAGTTCTAGTGTTAAAAAAAAGGAAATCATTGAAATAAAACCAGTTTTTAATACACAAAAAGCTTTTGAGTTTTTAATTAATAATCAAAAAGAAGACGGGTCTTTTGGTTTAAGTATGTATACTGACTGGGCAACAATAGCTTTAGCTAGTTCGCCATCCTATTTAGAAAATAAAATTAAATTAATTAAATATTATTCTTCTAATAAATTACAAGGAGAACTTTTAACTGATTACCAAAGATACAGCATGGCCATTATGTCTCTTGGTTTAAATCCTTACCAAATGCATGGAGAAAATTATATAGAAAAAATACTTAGTTTTTTTGATGGAAATCAATTTGGTGAAATTAAAGAAATAAATGATGACATTTTTGCTTTAATTATTTTACAAAATGCTGGCTATGACAAAGAAGATGAAATAATTCAAAAAACTATAGATTTTATTTTATTTAAGCAAAAAGAAAATGGCTCCTGGAATGATAGTGTTGATTTAACTGGGGCTAGTCTAGAAGCCCTAGCCAGCGCTTTAGGCGCTGACATAGCGCCTAAAGCGCTGGAAGCTTTAGAAAAAGCTAAAGTATACTTAAAAAACAAACAAGAAGAAAATGGAGGCTGGGGAAATATTTCTTCAACCAGCTGGGCACTACAAGGCATTTTGGCTTTGAAAGAAGATTGGAATAATTGGAATAAAGATAAGTTCTTAGATTATTTAGCCTTAAATCAAAATCAAGATGGGAGTTTAAATACTTTTAAAACTGAAGAAGTAGAAAATAAAATCTGGGAAATAAGTTACTTACTCTCTTCCCTCTCAGGTAAAACTTGGAACCAAGTTATTCAAAAATTCGATAAAATAATTTCAACAAAAATAACAGAAGAAATAAAAATCCCCGTTATTAATAAAATAGAAAATCCATTAAATAAAAGAATAGAAAACTCAAACCAAAATAAATTTATTTCAAAAATAGAAAAATTTCAATCTTTAGATGAAAAAGATAACCCCTTGTTAGAAAAAACAGAAGAAATAAAAGAAAATAAAACCAAAAAAAACTTTACTTTTTATATTCGACAATTTTTCCCATTTTTATTTCTATTTCATCAGCCAACCTAAGTTTTTTTAAAAAAAACTTAGGAACAATATCATAGTGTTTAATTTTATCTAACTCTTGGTCAATGCCCCATAGATACTCTTGCTTTGTCTCCCAGTTTTTTTCAAAAATATTTAAATTAAGAGGTTTAGAATAACTTCTAAGAGTTTTTTTGCCACTCTTTAAAAAATACTCATGAAAATAAGAAAGCGCTAATTCTCTAATGTTTTTATAAACTGGCTCTCGGTAACGCAAAACTCCATGATTGGTTTTAGATAATGCCCCCCAAAATTTTTTTTCTTTAAACAAAGCAATAACGTGATCAAAATCATCTTTGCTTGTTTTTAAATGTAAAATCAAAGGCTGGTAGCCGTGCTGGGAAAGAAGATAAGCACCCAACAGAGCTCCCTCAAAACAATGAGCATTTTTTTCTCTTAGGGTTAAAATAGGAGATTTTAAAGTTTCTCCTCTTTTTTCAAAATTAAACTTTAGTGTATTTAAAAAATCTTGAATTTTAGCTGGAGTATTTAACTTTTTTATTAACTTTATTTCTTTTTCGGTAAAAATAAGCATTTCCTTTATTTTATCATAAAAATAAAATTTTTATTATTCTAAATAATATATTATAATATAAATTATTATAAATAATTATAAAAATATTATGGATGAAGAAAAAGAAATATTAAATGAAGATAATACCTGTCCTCAATGTGGACTTCGTCAATATAGTAATTTTTGTGTAAATTGCCAAATTGAAATAGAAGATACTCCTGAAGAGGAAAATAAAAAAGAAGACGATGCTGATGAATATGACTGGAGAGAAAAAAGATAAAAAATTAATCTTTAATTTCTTTAATTTCCACCTCTTTAGGAAAATTATTTAAAGCTTTCGAAGTTGCTTTTAAGAGTGTAAAAATAAGAGGAATTAAAAAAAGAGAAGGAATTAAAAATAGCCAAAACAAAAATTTAAACAACCCTAAAGAAAAACTTAAAAAATAAGTATATCCTAAAATATAAAATAAACATAAACATAAACATAATATTATTAATGAAAAAACCAAATTAAATTTGGTTTTTTTAAGAAAAAATTTAGAACTAAATTTAGTTGAACTACTAGAAATAGTTTGAGAATTTTTAACAATGTTATTAATATCAAAAAACTTAAAAATAAACATAAATTTTATTTTTTAAATTAAAGAAGTAAAGGACAAGAGGTTTTTTGTGATAATACTTCTAGACTTACAAGGCCTAAAATTTCTGAACCATCTGCAAAACGCCAAGTAGGATATGCTGTGATTTTTTGTTCTTGGCACACTGGAAGCTGGTTTTTACCATCTGAAGTAGAACATTCTACATAAGGAAGTAGTTTTTCTGCAGAACCAAAGAGTTCTTTATTTTTATTACAATAAGAACACCAATAAGCACCATAGAAAACGGCTCCTTTTTCTGTTAAACAAGTTGCAAATTGATCATATTTACTTTCTTGTTCAGTGGGAGAACTAGCCAATTTATTGGAATTTAAAGCTGAGATTGAAACAATAAAACCTAGTAATAAAACTGCTAAAATAATAAAAAATATTTTGATTTGAATTTTTTTCATAATTAATAAATTATATCATAATAATAAAATTAAACAAAGTTTTTAATTTAAAATTAATTAACCAGTAAATTTTTTTCTTTCTTCTAGATATTCTAAATGATTTTTCTTTTCTTTTTCAAAAGAACTTATTTCAAAAGCATAATTTTCAATCATTTGAGCAGCATACTTAGCACCTAAATAATGAGGCATGACAACAAAAGAAGCTCCTTTTTGATAAAAATCAATAGTATCTTTAATGGTATGAGAAATAACAATTATAATTCCAGAAATATTATGATTGCGATAAAAAGAAACTAAATTTAAATTGGTTTTAAAGTCAGGAATAGTCGAAACAACCATTTTAGCTTTTGGTAAATTTATTTCATCTAAAAAATCGACATCTTCAGCATCGCCAAAAAAACAATTAATATTATTATTTTTTAACTTTTCTATAACCTTAGGACTAAAATCAACAACAGCATAATTAATGCCCATTTTTTGGGCAACGTTAACAAAATCATAGCCCACTCGATCGTGGCCAAAAATAACTAAATCAACATCTTTAAGTTCTTTTTCGTCTACAAATTTTTTATTTTTTCTAAAATCCAAAAACCTCAAAATAGGCTTTAAAAAAGAATAAACTTTTTCAGCATATAAAAAAAAGTAAGTTGACCCAGCAATAGTAATAATTCCCACTAAGGTAATTAAGGAAACAAATTCAATTTTTAAATAACCTAAAGAAAACCCTAAAGCAATTAAAATAAGAGAAAATTCACTTATTTGAGCAACTGTTAATCCAGTAAAAAAAGATACCCGACGGCGATAACCAAAAATATTCATTAAAACAAAAACAATAAAAGGATTTCCAAATAAAACAAAAAATGACAAAATTAAAGCAGGAATAAAAATACTAGCAAGATTAGTTAAAATTAACTGAGACCCTAGCATTACAAAAAATAATAAAATAAAAAAGTCTCTTAAGGGCTTCATGCGAGAACCAACTTCTTGAGAAAAATTAGAAGAAGCTAGGGCAACTCCGGCTATTAATGCTCCAATTTCTAAAGAAAAACCAAGCGAGTGAAAAAGTGCCGCTAGTCCAATTCCCCATGATAGTGAAAAAAGGAAAAGTAATTCTTGTGATTTTGCTAAAAACTTTAATAAATTAGGTAAAATATATTTACTAATAAAATATAATATTACAACAAAAAGTGCTCCTTTTAATAAAAGAAAAAATAAATTTTCAATAATACTTCCTTCTTTTAAAATTGAAGAACCAGAAAGAGAAAGGATTAAAAGAATAATAGCAGCAACAATATCTTGAATTAATAAAATACCAATGGAAATTTTGGCATATGATTTATTAAAATCATCCTTATCAGAAATAAGTTTTAAAATAATAATTGTACTACTAAAAGTAAGAGCAATCGCTCCTAAAACTGAAGAATAAAAATCAAAACCTAAAAGACGAATAATAAAAAAACCAATAATCGAAGTAAAAATAACTTGCCCTAAGCCAACAATAACAGATATTTTGCCAACTTCTCGAATAATATCAGGCTTTAAACTTAAGCCAACTATAAACAAAAGAATAGCAATACCAAATTTAGAAAAAATCTCAACGTATTGAGCTGAAGCTATTAAATTAAGAAAATAGGGACCAATAACAATACCGCTTAAAATATAACCTACAATTAATGGTTGCTTTAACAATCTCATAAAAACTGAAATTGCTGTAGCAATAAAAATTATTATTCCGATTTCAACAAAAATATTCATAATAAAATTATACCAAAAAAAAAGATTATTGGTATTGGATATAAATAGGAATAGGATTTAATTTTAATAATTCAGTTGGTGTGAAAATTGTTGTGCCCGCTTCTTTAATATCATTTTTATAAAAAATTTTAAAACCAGCAAATTGAACAGGCTCTTTATAAATAAAATGTTTATAGGTACCAATCTTTTTTGCTTTACCTCCCCAGCCATCCATGTGTATTACTGTTTGAACTTCTGGAGTAAGTTTTATGTTTTGATAATTAGTTACCATTTTTTGAGTAAAACGATGAATAACTAAAATTTTAGGCGGTAAGTTATTTTCTTGAACTAAATTACTTAAATAATCTACTGCAAAATTAATTTCGCTGGCATCCATAGTTCCCATGTATTTACCTGGTTTTTTTTCTTCTCTCATATACCATTCAGGATCAATCCCCAAATGAACGTGTGGCAAAATTAAATATTTTTCTAAATAAGGCAATTCATCATAAATATTACTATGCCCAACCTGAATATCTAAAAAAACAATAGCATTTATTTTTTCAGCCATAGCTAAAACTTTTTGAATTTCTTTATCAGGCATTCGAGCTCTATATTTTCCATCTTTCCCGGGATCAGCTTGAGATGTCATAGCAATATAATGCAAAGCTGGAAGAGCTGGAGTAGAAGGATCGGCCTCTGTCCAAGCCTGAACTTCAGTTTTTAATTTTTGCAACATAATATCTTCTTGAAACTCCCCCAAAACTCCCATATTTTTAGAATATAAATTTCCATAATAAGCAATTATTCTATTGAAAGGCAAAATAGCTCCATCTTTAGGATATGGACCTAATACTGGCCATAAATTAGGCTTAGCCGGTGGTACTGGTAAAACTTCCCCTGTCTCTGGGTTTAATTTAGGTTCAATTTTTTCAGGAATTGGATTATTGGCTAATTGGTTTAATTTAAAATCATAAAGTTCTTTATCTAAAGGAAGATATTTAGGACTTTCTTTTTCTTCTATTTTGTTTTCTTTTTTTATTTCTTCTCCTTGTTTATAAGAAATACTTTTACTAAAAATAAAACCAAAATCAGTAAAGAAAACCAAAAGTAAAAAAAAGAAAACAGAAACTACTGGCCAAAAAAAACCATGCTTAGTTATTTTTTTTGTTTTATAAATTATTTTTTTTATTAATTTTTATTTTAAAATTTTATGAATTAATAAATTAAAGTATTTAATTGAGAAAAAGAAAACAATAGCAATTATCACGTTAAAAAATAAGTG
>CAZIWS010000005.1:7456-12966 GCA_964543175.1 uncultured Candidatus Saccharibacteria bacterium | reverse complement strand
CTTGTCCTGCTAAATTAAATGGTAAATTTAACATAAATTTTGAAAAAATATCCACAAAAGGTAAGAAAATTATAACTCCAATTACATTAAATAAAAAATGTGCCAAAGCAACTCTTTTTCCTTGTTTTCCAGTAACAGCTGAAGCTAATAGGGTTGTTGAAGTGGTACCAATATTAGTTCCTAAAATAATTCCAAAAGCTTGCGGAAAAGACAATAAACCACCCCCCGCAAAAAGAATTACAATACTTGTAGCAATAGCGCTAGATTGAAAAACAATTGAAAGAATGGCGCCAATACCAACAGCCATAAATAAATTAGATGTTTTATCTATCAAAACAGATAACATACTACTTTCTTTAAAAGAAAGAGCCAAGACAGAAATAATTAATAAACAAGAAAAAACTAAACCAAAATAAAAAATAGGCTTACCAAAGCGTTGATATCTATTTTTTATATTCATTAATAAAAATCCTAATACTAAAATATAAGGAGCAATGTTTAGAATCTTAAAAGCAATTAATTGGGTAATAATTGTTGAACCGATATTAGAACCAATAATCATAGGAATACTATGAGAAAAAGAAATAACCCCTGCGTCAACAAAAGAAACTAACATAACTGTAAAAGCAGTACTAGATTGCAAAGCAGAAGTTATTCCTAAGCCAACAATAAATCCTTTAAATTTTGTATTAGTAAATCTTCCAATTAGTGCTTTAAATTTATCACCAATTAAATATTCCATTTGGTGACTAAATTTTTTAACGGCAAATAAAAAAACAAAAACAACAGCAATAAGAGAAACAAAAATTAATGTCCAAGATTGTTGATCCATAATTATATTATTATAAACAAAAGTTTGATAAAAAGCTATTTATATACTATTCTAAAAGAGGTATTAATTATATTGGGAGATCGTCTAATGGTAGGACAACGGTTTCTGGAACCGTTTATCTAGGTTCGAATCCTAGTCTCCCAGCCCTTCCTCCCTTTGGTCGTCAGGGCCTTCGGCTCTGACATATAAACTGAAGGAAGGTACTGATGAACCCTTAATTTATTAAGGGAGAAGAAGTATAATGTATAAATGTATTTCACTTATATTCTAGAATGTGTAGATAAATCTCTATATGTTGGCTGTACAAATAATTTAGAAAAAAGATTGGAGCAACATAATAATTCTAAATGGGGTGCACATTATACAAAAATTAGAAGACCTGTAATCTTAAAATACTCAGAAACATTTAATACCTTAAAAGAAGCAAGAAAAAGAGAAACTGAATTAAAGGGCTGGAGGAGAGAAAAGAAAATTGCTTTGATTAATAATAAGGATTTTTAAGAGCGAGATTCTGATACCTGAAATACGTCAAAATCTATTAATTTATATTACTTAGCGATATAATACAAATATGGATAAAGCTTTTGAACAAAATCAAATAAATAAAATAATAAATAAATTTGATAAAAAGGAAAATGAATTTCCAGATTTACCTAAAATAGAAAAAGAATTACCTTTCAATAAAAGACTAGCTGAATTATTCAAAAATTCTGTTTTTGTAGAAAGTGAAGATGGAAAGAAATATATTTTACAAACTCTTACAAGAATTGCTGTTATTGTAAACATAAAAGGTTTAAAAATACCATTTTATCAAAGTAGTGGAGGAACTGATGGAAAAGTTCCAGGTGAGTGGTATCCATTCTTTGGTAATTCTGGTACGTGGCTTATAAAAGGAAAGATTGAAGATTTAAAGAAAGGTTATGGTATTACAGAATTAAAGGAAATGATGGATTATTTAAATTTAACATTACCAGAATATTTATATAATAATTTATTAACAGATGAACAAAAGCAATCTTTTTCAAACGCCACATGGAAAAGACAAGTAGGTAAAATACAATCTATTAAAGAAAAAAATCCAGAATTTATAATAGACCCAAATGAAGCTGGTGAATATATGGCAAATATTTTAGGGTATAAATTAAGCGACGCTCCAAGTGATGAGATGGACCCAAAACGTTCAGAATTCTTACAAAAAATATTAGATTCAATAAAAACAAAAATCGGAATTTTGAAAAAATTTTAATAAGTTTAATTTAATAAAAGTTGCTAAAATGAAAAAAATTTGTTAAAATTAAAAAAGGTCGTTTTTGCTAATCTAATTTTTATTTTAATCTTATGGACGAAAATACAAATACACCTACTACAGATACAGATGTAAATACATCAGAACCTGTAGTTGAAGAAACTAAAGAAGAAACAACAGAAGAAGCAACTCCTGTTGAACCGTCTGCTTAGTTTTCAATTTTTTAAATTGAATTTAAAACACTCTTAATTTTATTAAGAGTGTTTTAGTTTTATTTATTTAAATACTAAACAATACTCAGAAAACTAAGAAATACAAGCTTTAATAAAAGCAGAAAAAAGTGGGTGGGGAGAAAGAGGTCGAGCTAAAAATTCTGGATGATATTGAGTTCCTAAAAAGAAAGAATGCTCTTTTTTAGAAAGTTCAGCAATCTCCATTAAATTTCCATCTGGCGAAGTTCCAGAAAAAATTAAACCTTTTTGTTCTAGTTCTTTTATATAACTAGGATTTACCTCATAGCGATGACGATGTCTTTCTAAAATTTCTTTTTGCTTATAAGCATCAAAAGCAATGGTATTTTTTTTAAGAAAAGCTGGATATTCTCCTAAGCGCATACTGCCTCCATATAAATTTTTATTTAATAATTCTTTTTGATCTTCCATAATATCAATTACTAAATGTTTTGAATTTAAATTTACTTCTCTGGTATTAGCATCCTTATAACCTAAAACATTTCGAGCATATTCAATAACAATCATTTGCATTCCATAACAAAGACCAAAATAAGGAATTTTATTTTCTCGGGCAAATTTTACTGCTGAAAGAATTCCTTCTATTCCCCTTGAGCCAAAACCACCCGGAACAATAATGCCATCATAGTTTTTTAATTCTTTTAATTTTTTAGGATTTTTTTCAAAATCAGTTGCATTTAACCAAGAAATAACAGGTTTTCTATTTAAAGCAAAAGAAGAATATTTTATTGCTTCAATAACTGATAAATATGAATCAGAAAGTATAAAATCCCCTGTTTCAAAATATTTTCCAATCATTGCAATTTTTATTTCTTTTTTGCCATTATGAGTTTTTTTAACAAAATTTTTCCAATTTTCCCAATTTTTGTGATTTATTTTTTTAGAATTAACATTTAAAATAGAACAAATAGTTTCAGAGAGTTTTTCTTTTTCAAAATTAACAGGAATATCATAAATACTTTTAACATCAGGAGCAGAAATAATTTTATCTGCCAAAATATTACAAAAAAGAGCAATTTTTTCTTTTCTTTTTTGATCTAAAACAGTTTTTCCCCGAGCAATTAAAATATCTGGTTGAATTCCAGAAGAATTTAAAGTTCGAACAGCATTTTGAGTTGGTTTTGTTTTCATTTCACCCACAGCTGAAGGAGTTGGTAAATAAGAAACCATTACAAAAATAACATTTTTAGGATACTCAATTTTCATCATTCGAGCAGCTTCTAAAAAGAGCATATTTTGATATTCTCCGGTGGTTCCCCCTATTTCAATAATCACAATATCTGCTTTAGCTTTTTCTCCGGCTTCTTTAATTCTGCCAATCACTTCTAAAGGAATATGAGGAACAACTTCAACACACTTTCCTTTATATTGTAAATTTCTTTCATTTTGAATAACTTTTTGATAAACACGACCAGTGGTCATGTAATTAATTTGAGTTAAATTAATATCTAAAAATCTTTCATAATTACCCATATCTTGATCTGTTTCATCTCCATCTTTTAAAACAAAAACTTCTCCATGCTCAGTGGGGTTCATTGTTCCAGCATCAACATTAATATAGGGATCTATTTTTATGGCCGTTACTTTAAGTCCTCTATTTTTTAAAATAAGACCTAAAGAAGAAGAAGTAATACCCTTTCCTACTCCAGAAATTACTCCTCCAACTACAAAAATATATTTACATTGTTTTTTATCCATTTATTTATTTAAATATCTACGAATAGCCAATAAAGAAGAAATAACTCCTAAAGTAACCCCTGAAATTAAAAGAATAACAAAAATTTGAAAAAAATTAGCGCCATAATAATTGTACATATTAATACCTAAAAAATTAGTCATATTTTTCCCCAACCAAGCTGTAATGGGCCAAAATAAAATTAAAGTTATAAAAGTAGAAATTACTCCATATATAGCTCCCTCAACCACAAAAGGTCCGCGTACTCTCATTTTACTTGCTCCAACTAAACGCATTACGCCTATTTCTTCTCGGGAAATGAAAATAGCTAATCTAATAGTATTTAAAGTAATAATAATTGAAATAATAATTAACAAAAAAGTAACCATAAATCCTAATTTATTTGCCCCAGCAATAATTGAATTAAGGCGGTCAATAACTAATTTATTTTGATGATAATTAACTTTATCAATTATGGAAGAAGATCCTAAAACTAGGGCATTATCTGATTTCAAAAAATTAGCAATGCTTTCATATTGAGAAACTTCTTTAGCTCTAATATTTAAATAAGCCCCCAAAGGATTTTCTTTTATTTCATCTAAAGCCTGAATTGTGGGATAATCATCTGAATGTCTTTCTCTAAAAAGAGCTAGTGAGTCATCGGCAGAAGTATATTCAACCTGAGCTACCTCTGGTAATTTTTCAATTGATTCTTTTAAAGCCATTATTTTCATTTCAGAAGCTCCCACTGTAAAATAAATAGTAACATCTACTTTATCTTTAATTTGATTTAAAGAAAAACTTAAAATGGCTTGAAGTAAAATAATAGAAGTTATAACAAATAAAGTAACAGAAACAACTAAAACAGAAGCCCAAGATATCAAACCATTTCTTTTAAAATTAATAAAGCCCGCTTTGATTATTCTTTTTATTTTAGTTGTCATTTGTTTTTTAAAATTAATTAATAAACTATATTTTACAAAAGATTAAATTACATATTTCCCATCTTTATCATCTCTAGTAATTTTACCTTTTTCAAGAGTAATAACTCTTTTGCCAATTGAATCAATAACTCCTTTATTGTGAGTTGTTAAAATAACAGTTGTTCCTAAAGCATTTATTTTTTTTAAAATCTGAATAACTTCATAAGCATTAACGGGATCTAAATTACCAGTTGGCTCATCAGCAATAATTATTTCCGGTTGATTTATAATTGCTCGAGCAATTGCTAAGCGTTGCTTTTCTCCGCCAGACATTTGATGAGGAAAATGAAAAATTTTATTACTTAAATCAACTAATTCTAAAACATGAGGAACATCATTAATTATTTCTTGATCTGTTTTTCCAACTGCCTCCATGGCAAAAGCAATATTTTCATAGGCCGTCTTATTTGAAAGTAATTTAAAGTCTTGAAAAACTGCTCCAATTCTACGACGCAAGCTGGTTAATTCTTTATCATTTAATTTATGGACTTCAACAGATTCAAAAAAAACAGAACCGTCGCTA
>CAZIWS010000005.1:0-7446 GCA_964543175.1 uncultured Candidatus Saccharibacteria bacterium | reverse complement strand
GGTTTTTCTTCAGCTAAAATCATTTTAGCTAAGGTTGTCTTTCCTGCCCCAGAATGCCCCACCACTGAAACAAATTCTCCAGAAATAATAGTTAAATTAACATTGTCTAAAGCAATTGAATCTTTGTCATATTTTTTTGAAACATTATTAAAGTAAATCACCTCTTTATCTTATCATAAATTTTTTTCTGCTTCAATGAATAAATCAAGTTCTCCTTTTAAAACATCGTCAACTTTAAAATCTTCAACCCCCGTTCTGTGGTCTTTAACCATTTTGTAGGGATGTAAAACATAAGAACGTATTTGATTTCCCCATTCTATCTGGGTATATTTGCTTATTTTCATACTTTCTTCAATAGTTTGCTTTTCTTCTTGTGCTTTTTTAAAAATCTTAGCTCTTAAAATAGAAAAAGCAATTTCTTTATTTTGCTCTTGACTTCTACCTTCAGTTGCGTGAACTGAAATGTTGGTCGGTAAATGAATAAGCCTAACAGCTGTTTCTCTTTTATTAACATTTTGCCCCCCAGGACCACCTGATTTAGAAAATTCAATTTTTAAATCTTTTTCTAAAATAACAAAATCGCTTTCATCTAATTTAGAAAATTTAGGCAAAACTTCAACTAAAGAAAAAGAGGTATGCCTTAATTTTTTAGCATTAAAAGGAGAAATACGAACTAAGCGATGAACGCCTGATTCATTTTTTAATAATCCATAGGGGCCACTTTGTCTTGATTGTGTCGAAGGATTTTTTATTACTTCAAAAGAAACATTTTTATAACCATTTAAATTATTTTTATATTGATGGATAAAAGAAATTTGCCATTTTTTTTTATCTATATATTTTAAATACATATTTAGTAACATAGCTGAAAAATCTTCAGCGTCATCACCTCCTGCTCCAGAAATTATATTAATAATGGCATTACCTTGATCATATTTTCCCAAGCCCTCTTTTTCATTTTTTAAAATAGCTAATTTTTTTAAAATTTCTTGGGCCTGATTTTTGTCTTGCCAAAAGGTAATTTCACTCATCTGGTTTTCTAGCTTTTGTATTTCTTTTTCTATATCTTTTTTATTCATCTTATCTTTTAGTATATCAGAATTTTTAAAATATAAAATTAAGATAGTGTTTTTTATTTTAAAATGTATAATATATTAATTATGAATATTAAAAATAATCTTGAAGATTTAATTGGCCATACTCCAATACTAAAAATTAAAACAAGGCGAAAAGATTGGCAAGTTTATTTAAAACTAGAATATTTAAATCCAGCTGGTAGTTTTAAAGACCGAACAGCTCTTTCTTTAATAAATGCTGCTGAAAAATCAGGCAAACTAAAAAAAGGAATGAAAATTTTTGAATCTTCTTCAGGCAACACTGCTAAAGCCTTGGCAATGCTATCAGCCATTAGGGGTTATAAATTTACAGCCATTGTTGATGACCATGCCCCCGAAGATAAACTTAAATCAATTCATGCTTTTGGTGGAAGTTTATATTTTTGTAATGAAAAAGAAGATTCTAAGGGTGGTCATTTAGTTGATATTCGAAGAAAAAAAGCTAAAGAATTAGCTTTAAAAGAAAAAGGAATAAATCTTGATCAATATGATAACCCCGAAAACCCAAAAGGATATTATAATTCTCTTGGAAAAGAAATTAGTGAACAAATTCCTGATGCTTCTTACTTAATTGGAACAATTGGAACGGGTAGCTCACTTTCTGGGTCTGGAAGTTATTTAAAAAAACATAATAAAACAAAAATAATTGCTTTAGAGCCAAAAGGTTCAAGTCATTTTTCTCCCCATGGACATGGCTATTTTATTTCTGGCCCTGGTTATCCAGCCGGAGCAGTTCCACCTAAAAACCTTAATTTACATATATATGATAAACATGACTATGTCTCTGATAAAGAAGCCTTTAATGCCATTAGATTTTTTGCTTCCCAAAAAGGATTATTAGTTGGAGATTCATCTGGTATGGTACTTTATTATGCAATGAAATTTATCCAAAAAACTTTAATATCTAAAAAAATTAAAAAAATGGTTTTAATTATTGGCGACAGTGGTGAAAGTTATTTATCACATGCTTTTAATGATGAGTGGATGAAAAAAAATAAACTTTTAGATCAAAAAATCCAGAATGAACTAAAAAGATTTTATATAAAATAAATAAAATTTACTTAAACAATTTGAATTAAACCACTAAATACACTTTGAATTTCTCCTGTCATAAGTATTTCTTTTTTTTCATTTTCTGAAATAAAAAGCTGACCACCTGGTAAATTAAATTTAATTTCTTCTGTTAAATTATTTTTATTTTTCTGAGCAAGGGCATAAACAGCGCAAGCTCCTGTACCACAGGCCAAAGTAATGCCACATCCCCTTTCCCAAACTTTCATTTTATATTCTTTTTCACTTATTTTTTGAACTATTTCTAAATTTATTTTATTAGGGAAAATAGAATTATTTTCTATTTTAGGACCTAAAATATTTAAATCATAATTGTCTAAATTATCAACAAAAGAAATTGCATGAGGATTTCCAATTGAAACAAAATCTAAATCAAGACCCTCCAGCTCTATTTTATTTTTAGGAAAATCTAAATGCTCCATAATGGGCTGACCCATATTAACTAAAAAATTATTATCTCCTTGAAAAATTACTTCCTTAACACCAGCTCTAGTTTGAATTAAAAAAACTTTATTTTCTTTTAAATATTCATTTTTTAAAAAAGCAGCCACACATCTTATACCATTACCACAGTTTTCGGCTTGGCTACCATCTGAATTGTAATAATTCATAAAAGCATCAGCCTGAACGTCAGATTTTTCTACTAAAATTAAACCGTCAGCTCCAATTCCTTTGTGACGATTACATAAAGAAAAAATTACTTCTTTATTTAATTTTATTTTTCCATTAAAATTATCAATGATAATAAAATCATTACCTAAACCATGCATTTTTGTAAAACCTATAATCATAAAATTAAGTTAAAAATTAATATGGAGCCACCTCGCAGGATCGAACTGCGGCCTCATCTTTACGAAAGATGTGCTCTGCCAACTGAGCTAAGGTGGCCAACAGTTTTTAAATAAATAAGCTATTTGCCTCCTAGGAGCCGATAATCAGATTTGCACTGATGACCTTTCCCTTACCATGGGAATGCTCTACTACCTGAGCTATATCGGCTCCTATGAAACAAAAAAATGTTAATCTTTTAAATAACAATTTAAATCTTACTATAATTTAGTAAATTTTTCAATTAAAAAATATAATCTAAAAAAGGAAAAGCAATTTTAAAAAGAAGCATAATGACAGCAAAAAAAATAAAAAATAAACCAACAATACGAGACAAAAATTCTTCTTTAATTTTATTAGCGAAAATTGAACTTAAAGCACCTCCAATGGCAGCTGAAATACCAACAATAATACCTAGCTTAATATCTAAATTACCATTTTCAGAATAACCTAAAACTCCTGAAAAAGCAGTTAATAACATAATAAAACTTGAAGTTCCAATTGCTTTTTTAATAGGCATTTTTAAAAAAGAATAAAGTAAAATAAAAATTGTAAGACCTCCTCCAGCTCCAAAAATTCCAGTGGTTAATAAACCAACTAATAGTCCACTTAAAATCATACCAATGGGAGTTTTTAAATAAAAAGCAATTTTATCAGGAACAACTAAAGCGCTATCTTTGTGTTTAGCAAAGCCACTTCTAAGCATACGAATTCCAAAAAAAATCATACAAATAGCCAAAACAAAAATAATAAAAACTTTGGAAATTGAAATAACAAAAAAAGATCCAATTTGAGCACCAAAAAGAGAACCAATTAAAATCCAAACGGTCCCTTTAATATCAAGATTTTTAGCTCTAGCATAGGCAAAAGAAACAGAAATTGAAGCAATTACATCAACTATTAAACTTGTTCCTAAAATTACATGCGAAGGAATATCAAATAGGGTGGAAAAAATTGGCACCGTAATTAAAACACCCGAGGCTCCAGTAATACCTGTAATAGCTCCCACGAAAAGTCCTAAAAGAATAAGTTCAAATAAAGCCATAATTTAATGAAAGATACTTCTTTTGTTTTCTACAACTTTATTTTTATGTAAACGTAAAAGATGAATAGCCAAAAGTAAAATAAAGATAGAAAAGATAAAGAAAATAATTGAAATAATCAAAACTGGAGAACTTAAAATATAATTAAATAATGAAAAGCCGGCTTTAATATCAAGATAATCAGATTCTACATAATAACTACCGTCATCGGTAAATATTTTTATCCAAGCTGTGTATTTTCCTTCTTGATAAAGTTTATCTGTTATAGCATTAAAATATCCATCTTTATTTATTTCTAATAAATATTTAGTTATTTTTCCATTAGGAGAAATAAGATAAACAAAAGAACTTAATTCAGGATATTTAGTTTTACCATTTATTTGAATAGCTTCCCCTATTTTAATATTTTGATTACAAGATAAAATTTCTGGTTTTATTAAGGTATCTACATTTATTTCAAATTTTATGGATTTCTTATTTCCAGCAAAATCAAATGCACTAATTTCAATTACATTTTTACCAAAATATAAATCTGGCAATAAATAATTGGCCATATTATCAACAGCTGGGATATTTATTTCATCATAATTAGCAATTTTTAAATTAAAATGAGAAATTCCTGAAAGATCATCTTTTGCTTTAAGGTTCAAAACATATCTATTGTTATTGTCTTTAAGATAATTAGCATTTACTTCACTAGGTTCTGAAAAATCAGTTTTTAAAGTATAGTGAGTTGGAATAGACCAACCGTCTTTAGTTTTATAAATAACATGGAAATATTGAATACCTTCAGACAATTCTTTTGTTTTATCTGAAACAACTAAAGTGGACTTAGTGCTAGGTATTGAATTAGAACTATTATCCAATAGAGTTGAAATAGCCAAAACTCCTTTTGGATTTTCCCAACTAAAATAAGCTTCTTTTAAGTTATACCATTTATCTTGCTCAGGATGAGTATTTGAAAAAATTAATAATTTATCTAAATTAGCAGTAGTAATTGTTTCAATTTTAGGAACAATTTCTTCTTTCTTAGGAGTATCTATTATTTTTATAATGGCACCACTTTGTCCTGATAAAATATTTGTTCCTAAGCCATCATTTTCTCTAATAGAGTGATTGGCAAAATAAAAATTAGCATTGCCTGTTTTTTTTGCTTTAAACTTAACTGAAAAAACTGTTCCGGCTGAGCCATTAAAGCCTGGAGTTTTAATTCCCCCATTAAAAGAAATAGTTCCAGCCTTAGAGTCAGTAGGTTCAGTTATCCAAAGATTAAAAATAGAGTTAGTTTTTGAAATTGAAACAACATCAACTAAGTCTTTAGGATAATAAAGATTACCCTCAGCATTGTTAATGTTTTTATTTAAAGTATTTATTTTAACAACTAAATCAAAAGTTGAATTAACATTTATATTAGGAATGGTGGAAACTGAAATGGTTGCACCTTTAGTCAAAAAAGGAAAAATAAAAAAAGTTAATAATAAAAACAAAAAATAACTTTTTTTATTTATATTTAATTTTAAAAATCTATTTTTCACTTCTTTTTTTATATTTTTTATAATATTGAATAAACATCTTAATCATAATAGATAAAATAATTAAAACAAATATAAATAGATAATAATTAAAATTATCTTTTATAAAATTATCTTTTTGATCTATTGAAAAAGACAAAGGCCTCAGCCAAGGATTTATTTGACTACCTAAACCATCATTTTCAAAAACAGAAAAAATATCTTGAAAAGAAAAAATAACGGGTCCGCTTTTTTTAGCTTTAATAAAAATTTCAAATATTTCTTCTTGCTCAGAACTAAAACCATTGGGAATACCACCAATAAAAGACAGCTCCCCTTCTTTATTATCAAAAACTGGCTCTTCAATCCAAAGAGAAATAATAGAATTATCTTTTTTGATATTAAGAATTTCAACTTTTTCTTGGTCAAATGTAATTGTTCCATCAATTACATTAATTTCTTTTTGAGGTGATGAAATTTTTAAAAAAACTGAAAATAAATCACCTTTCTTGATATTTTCAATTTCTTTTTCAAAATAAATTTGAGTACTTGCTTGAATTAAAGTAAAAAAAGAAAAAAAGAAAATTAAAGAAAAAAAGAAAATTAAAAATATTTTTGTTTTTTTAATATATTTTAAAATCATATTGTTTTAAAGCCCCATTGTGAAAGCATAATTGAAAAATCAATGGAATCAACATTATTATCTTTATTAATATCGACATAAATATTACTAAAAGGTGGAGCTTTTTTCCAGAAATAAAGCAAAATAGAAAAATCAATAGAATCAACAATATGATCTCTGTTTAAATCAGCTGTATTGAACATGCTGGAAACTTCAGGGCTGGTAGCTAAAATACAATCATTGCCAACCTTAACATAACCAACTGGCACAAAAGATTGAATACCTGAAATATTAAGACATAAATCTAAAACAACACTGCCTCCTCCACCACTACTTCCCCCTCCACCACCTGAGCTACTAATAGCATTAAAAACCTTAGCAGCAACCGAAAAATTAACTCCATAATGAGCAACTAATTTAAAATAATAAGTACCAACGGTGGGGACTGTGGCTGTTTTTATATCATTCCAAATTTCAGCTGGATTAAGTAATTTAGATTCAGCAGAATAATAAACATCATCACCCCCTCCACAAGCATTAGCAATATCTGAAACAACACACCATTCAACAAAATATTCTGTAGGAGTAAGACCTTCGTTTTTAATTTGAATATCAGCTGAAATAGTAGGTATTGTATTGTCAACAATTGAATTAATAATTACCTGAGCAGGAGAAGACCTAAGAGCACATTGTCTCCAGTCAGTTTGGATATCACAATTATCACAATCAAAATTAATTTTCCCTGCTTTGGGTGTACCAAGACCAAAAGTTTTACCTGTAAATTTACCAAGAGCATCAATGGTTACACCACCGAAATCTATCCAGCCTAAAGTTTTAGACCAAGCCAAGCCACCTAATTGTCCATTACAGTTATTTGTTACTCCTGCATTATCAGGTGATAAATTAATCCAACCATAATTTTTACTCCAAGCATATCCTGTTAAACCAGTATCTAAAATATGAACATTACAATTATCACAAGCAAAATTAATCCAACCTAAATTTTCTCCAAAAGCCCATTGAGGGCTTGGAGAAATAGTTCCATCAACTTCGCTAGCAAAAAGAGGTAAAGAAAAAGAAAATAAAAAAAAGATTATTAAAATAAAAAAAAGATTTTTGTTTTTAACTTTTAACATAAAATATAAAATTTACTCAGCAACTTCTACTGGGCTTTCATTTTGAATTTCAGGTTCTGGTGCTGGTTCTTGTTCTTGTTCTGGTGCTGGTTCTTGTTCTTGTTCTTGTTCTTGTTCTGG
>CAZIWS010000004.1:6393-20504 GCA_964543175.1 uncultured Candidatus Saccharibacteria bacterium | reverse complement strand
AACAATTGGCGGATTACTAACCGGTCAATTAAGATTTTTAGGCTCAACCTTATTGCATGCTGTTTCTAGTGGAATTATAGGGATAGCAGTAGGACTTTCTTTTTATATGGATAAGGTAAATAAAAAATTATATTTAATTTTAGGAATTCTTTCGGCAATTTTCTTGCATAGTGCTTTTAATTTCTTTATAATTAATAGTAATGGAAGCGAATTTTTAAGAGTTCTAGCTTTCTTGTGGGTCGCAACAATTATCAATTTATTACTTTTTGAAAAATTAAGAAGAATGAGTGTCTAATTTTAAAAACACTCAAAAAAATATATGAGCTACAATAAAAAAAGAAGTTTTTTTGAAAGACTAACTGGCAGTATGAAAGCAGAAGAAAATGAAGAACAAAATTTTAAAAAATTATCAATAAAAGGAGAAAAAGAAAATAATTGGCTTGAAGAAGCTGAAGAAGAAGCTGAATTAACAGTGGATGTTTATCAAACTCCAGGTGATATTATAGTTCAAACAATGATTGCTGGAGTTAGGCCTGATGATATTGAACTTATTATTGCTCGAGATATGGTAACCATAAAAGGCAAAAGAGAAGAAACAAGAAAAATTGAAGAAGAAAATTATTTTTCAAAAGAACTTTATTGGGGTTCTTTCTCAAGAACAATTTTACTTCCTCAAGAAATAGATCCCGAAGAAGCTGAGGCCACCGAAAAGCATGGTTTATTAACTATAAAGTTACCTAAAATAGACAAAGAAAAGAAAACCAGTGTTAAAGTAAAATCAATCTAAAAATATTTTTCTTTTATAACTTCAATTAAAGATTCTCGCATTTTTTCAAAACTTTCTTTTTTATAATCTAAAAAAGATTGTTTTGTTTCTTCATTTTGATTATAAATTTCTTTACTTTTTGCTAGTTTTTTTAATTCTTCATTTTCATCATTAGTAAATGTATAAAAACTACCATAAATAATTTTACTAGGCTTAAGTTCTGGATGTAATGAAAAATAATTTTCCCAATATTCTTTACTTGGAATAGTATGCTCCGGTTTTTTAAAGTCTCCGTTTTCATCAACAGCTGGTTTTCCATTTTCTATTATATATTGCGAACCGGTTCTTGGATCAACTTGAACATCACCTGTTATACATAAAATTCCAGCATTTATTGGAACACCTTTCCCAAAATTAAAAATCTCAAAATCATTATATTGTTGCTTTATGCCTCCACTGTTATAATAATATCCTTGACCAATAGTTATCTGGCTTTCTCTTGTTGAGTGGTAAAAATCATTTTGTAAAATATATTCCACTGGATAATAAAAATAAAACTTATAATCATTTTCTCCACCATACATATGATGTAAGTCTTTTCCATAAGAAAAATGAGTAGACTCTTTGTCTAAAAAATATTGAGTGCCGTACTCAGATAGTGCTTTGTCAACAATTTCTTCTGCTGTTTTTCCTTCTTTTATTTGTTCTTTTATAAATTCTTGATTAATTAAAGACCCTGCACGTTCTTTGTCAGAAATAACTGTTGTGGTGCAATCTTTAATATATCCATCTTTAAGAAGGTTAAAAAAACTATCAACATATTCACCTTTCTTTACTTCATGGCCACCACCAGTAGATATAAAAGTATTTTCTCTGACACCAAACTGTGTTACATGATAAAAAGCTTCTCCTGATAACCTTTTTAAAAGAGTTAACATATCTTCTAGGGACATTTTTTCCATTGATTCTGTAGATAAATAAATTTTATTTTCTTCTTCTGTTAAAGGAGAATTTTTTAAAATTTCTGCAAATTTTTTTTCGTAATCTTTTTTTATATCATCTATATTATATTTTTTTTCTATTCTTAATGATTCATTTATAAGTTTTTCTTCTTGGCGGAATTTTTGAGTTTTAAATATTCTGCCCCAAATATTTTTTTTAATTTTTTCTAATCCTTCTTTTGTATCATGATATCTGTATTCTTCTGTTGATATATTACTTTTACGAAAATCACCAAAAGAACTAGGTTTTTTTCTGGCTTCTCGTAATTTATCAGCTGTTTCCTTTCTTAAATTACCAGCTAATTCTTTTGCAAATTTTTTTTCTAAGTTCATAAATAGATTATAATATTTTTATTTAATATAAAAATATTAATTTTGTGCCAAGACCCAGGTTCGAACTGGGGACCCTTCCCTCTTCAGGGGAATGCAATAAATAACCAATAAATAAAACGGGAAAAAGAAGCTATTTTTTGATGACGTCTAATCTTGTGAAGCATTTTATTATTTTCTTCAACAAGTTTTAATGTATTTTCTAATAACTCTTTTTCTTCTGTTTCCATAATATTTATTCTATCATAAAATAATCTAAAATCAATTTAAATGTGCCTTTACCCTGAGTCGAACAGGGATCTACTCCTTAGGACGGAGCTGTTCTATCCATTGAACTATAAAGGCAAAGTTCGGTATTTTATAAATACTTCACTTTTAAAAAATTAGTTTAATCCCAGCTTTTTAGCAACCTCTGCTTTATTAAAACCAACAGCCCAATCACCATCAATGACAATAACTGGAACACCCATTTGATTTGTTAAATTAAGCATTTCTTTTCTTTTTTCGAGATCACTGGCCACATCATACTCTGTAAAAGATATGTTGTTTTCATTAAAAAAGTCTTTAGCCATATGGCAAAAATGACAAGTTGGGGTTGAATATATTTTTACTTCTTTCATAATATTTTTAAAAATTAATTAATAATAATTTTATTATATCATAATAATATAATTATAAAAAACCAACAATTAAAATAATTAGTAATAAAAAAATCTAAAAATAATTCACCGAAGCTTGTTTTTCAGATTCAGAAATAATTTTTTCCATTATAATTACAGCTTCAACTGGATACTTCCCCGAAGCCGATTCTTCAGATAGCATAACAGCATCTGCTCCATTTATAATTGCATAAGCCACATCAGTAACTTCTGCTCTGGTGGGAGTAGGATTTTGAGTCATCGACAATAACATTTGAGTTGCCACAATAACTGGCTTACCTTTTTCTTTACATTTCACAATAATATTTTTTTCAATAAATGGAATTTTTTCCAAAGGAACTTCATTACCTAAATCTCCTCGAGCAATCATAATAGCATCAGAAACATCGATTATTTCATCTAAATTTTCATAGGCAATTTTTCTTTCTATTTTTGAAATAATTGGTAAAATTTTACCTAATTTTTTCATTTCTTCTTTTAGTTTTAAAACATCATTTTTATTTCCAACAAAAGACATAGCCACATAATCAATACCTTCTTGTATCCCAAAAGCTAAATCTTGTAAATCTTTTTGAGTAATAACTTCAATTTTATTTTCATCAAAACGATGCCCTTCTTCGTCTTGTATTCGTGGTCCAGATAAATCTTGAATAATTGGAATAATTTTCCCTTCTTCTTTGGCACTTTCTCTTATTTTTTTTATATAATCTCGATGCTCCTCATAAGTTCCCCAAGAAAAATTTAAACGAGCGATATCCATATTATGTTTTATCATTTCTTTGATAGTTTCCTTGTTTTTTGATGCTGGGCCAATAGTGGCCACAATTTGTGCTTTTGAATTTTGCATATTTTTATTTATTTATTTATAATTTCTAATAATCTATTGTATTTAACAAGTCTTTCTTCTTTTAAAGGTGAGCCGGATTTTAAACCAAAAGTTCCAAAGGCATAAGCTAAATCGGCAATAAAAGTATCCTCAGTTTCTCCACTCCGATGACTCACTATTAATTCAATATTATTTTCTCGAGCTAGAGTCATAGTTTCTAAGGTTTCTGTTAAGGTGCCAATTTGATTTGGTTTAATAATCATAGCATTAATACATTTTAAATTAATTGCTTTTTGTAAAAGAATTTTATTAGTTACAGTTAAATCATCTCCCATTACTATAAGATCATTTTTAAAATCTTTTAATTTTAAAAAGCTTTCAAAATCTTCTTCTTCAAAAGCGTCTTCTATGGAAAATAAATTAAATTCTTTAATTAAAGAAAAATAAATACTTAATAATTCTTCTTTTGAAATTTCTTTATTCTCAATTTTGTATTTACCATTTACATAAAAAGAGGAAGCCGCAACATCTAAAGCCAATTTAACTTTTCCTAAAAGAAAATTTCTTTTTATGGCCTCAGTTAAATACTCAAGTGGTTTTTTAATATCAGTTAAATTAGGAGCAAAACCTCCCTCATCACCTAAAACTAAAGATTCTAAATTTAATTCTTCTTGAATAATTTCTTTTAAAGTATTTTGAATTTTTAAACCGATTTGAATTGCTTCATTTATATCTTCAGTGTCAGGAACTATATGATATTCTTGAAAAGCTAAATTATTATGGGCATGAGCTCCCCCATTAATTAAATTCATATACAAATAAGGAACTTTTCTAGATGGTTTAATTTGAGCTAAAGTTCTTAAATATTCAAAAATTTCTTTTCCTGAAGCTTGAGCAGCTGTTTTAGCACATGCAATACTAACTCCAATAATAGAATTACTACCTAAATTATCTTTATTGGGAGTGCCGTCTAAATTAATTAAAATGGAGTCAATTTCTTTTTGATTTAAAATATCTTTTCCTAATAATGCAGGAGCAATTATTTCATTAACTTTTTTTATAGCATTTTTTACTCCTTTATTTTTATCATCTCTTAATTCATGTGCTTCGTGTATTCCAGTACTAGCGCCTGAAGGTACTGAAAAAGAACCAGAAACAAGATCATCGTGTTTTTTCATTATTTCTTTTGTGGGTCGAGCCCAAACAGTAACTTTTATAGTTGGATTTCCCCGAGAATCTTTTATTTCTTCAGCTAATATTTTTATAATTTGATTTTCCATTTGTATTCAATTAAATAATATTTAATTAATTTTTAATTTATAAATATTTTTTTATTTCTTGAGCAGATTTTTGAAATTTATTTTTTTCTTCTTCATTTAATTCAATATCCCATGACTTAACAATACCCCTAGATCCAATTATAGCCAGAGCTCCTATGCAAATATTATTTACTCCATTCCAATTATTTAAACGATAAGAAACAGGTAAAATTTTATTTTGATCAAAAATTAAAGCTTCAATAATATCTGTTACTACTATTGAAATTCCATAAAAAGTAGCCCCTTTGGCTTTTATTATTTCATATGCTTCATTTTTAACTTCATTTTCTATTTCCTCCATTTGCTTTGAACTTAATAAATCAATAGATTTTTTACTAGCAATATTAACGGTACTCCAGGCAACAAATTCACTATCGCCGTGTTCTCCTAAAATAAAACCATCTACTTGCTGACTATCAACTTGAAAACGTTTTGCTAAATTAGAACGCAATCTAGCTGAATCTAAAGTAGTTCCTGTTCCAAAAATTTGATTTTGAGGTAAGTTAGATATTTCTTGAACCAAGTAAGTAATAATATCTACTGGGTTACTTACTATTAAAATAATAGCGCTTTCTTTAATATCACCAATTTCTTTAAAAATTGATTTAACTATTTCTTTATTTCTTTCAACTAATTGCAATCTAGTTTCTCCTTCTTTTTGGGCAACCCCTGCTGTTAAAATAATAATATCCGCTTCTTTGGCATCTTTATAATCGCCACCTATCACACTACCAGTTTCTAAAAAAGAAAGGGTATCATCTAAATCTAAAACTTCACCTTTTTGTTTTTCTTTATTTATATCAATTAAAATAATTTGAGCTACTAAATTTTTAACCATTAAAGAATAAGCCACTGTTGCCCCAACCGCACCTGCTCCAATAACTGCTATTTTGTGTTTTAATTTATCTTTTTCCATTTTTTTATTATATCATTTTTCCTCAATTACTAAAAGTTTACTCGGATGATGATGCCCATTAATAATTCTAATTTTATTTTTAGATACTTTAAAATAAAGACTTAAAAGTTCTAAAATCCTATTATTAGCCATATTTCTTTGGGCTTTTTCTTTTACATAAATTTCAAAAAAATCTTTCTTTTTTAAAATAATTTTTTCTTTTTTAGAATCTGCATAAACTAAAACTTTAATATAAAACATAATTTAATTAACAAAAAATTTATTTATTAAAGTACCTAAATAATGAGCCAGTATTAATACAATTCCAGAAATTAATAAATGTTCAAAAATAACATGCCAAGTTTTTTGTTTAGTTTCTTTAGCTATAAAATAACTCGCTAAAGTTATTAATAGCCCACCCCAAAAAATACTAATTAAAATAGCTAGCTTTAAGCTAAAAATCAAAATCGGAATTAAAAAAGTTAAAGCAAAAATAAATTTAAAGAAAAAAGTAGATAAAGTGGCTACCCAAATATCTTTAGTGGTTGAATTATTTTCAGATTCTTTAGAAATATGGGTACCTAAAGCATCTGAAAAAGAATCAGCCACAGCAATTGTTAAAATTCCAGCAATGACAGCTAGTTTCAATTGAGTGCTAGAATTTAAACCAACCATTAAACCTAAGGTGGTGATAACTCCTGAAGTTAAACCAAAATTTAAACCTATTTTAATTGATTTTTTCATATAATTATATCTTATTTAAATAAATTTTTTAAAAAATAAAAAAAATTATTTTTATTTTTATTAATATTTAATTCTTTTAAATTTTCTTCTTCCACTAAAACAATCATGCCTTCTCCTTCTTTACCTAAACCAAACTTTTCTCTAATATTTTCCTCAATTCCTTTTTCAGTATTTAATTTTTGTAAATCATATTCTAATTTTTCTTTTTGTTTTTTTAATTCAATAATCCTATTGTAAGCTAATTCTTTCTTCTCTTTTGTGTCAATGGCCTTAATAGCTAATTTAATTACATTACTAATAAAAATAATTAAAATAATTAATAAAAAAATTAAAACAAACTTTGATTTAAAAAAATTTTTATTTTGTTTTTTCCCTTGATAATTTTTCATTTTTTGATAATATAATTATATGCTTTTCGATAAAAAACATCAAAAGAAAATTAGAGTGATCTGGGGAATTTTATGTGTTTTAATAATAGTTAGTATGATTTTATTATACTCTCCAATTTTCCAATAAGCTTTTAATTTTTTGAACGCATCATTTTCAAAAAGACATCCTGAGTGATGTTTATTTTGGCATTTTCTTTTAATCGGGCTTTTCCTTTTTTCTGTTTTTCTAATAATTTCTTTTTTCGACTTACATCCCCTCCACCAACAACTTTACTTCCATGCATTAAAACATCTTTTCTAAAAGCAGAAACTGCTTCAGAGGCAATAATTCTACCTAAAGCTTTGCCTTGAATTTTAAAAGGAAATTGCTGTCTTGGAATAATACTTTTTAACTTTTCTACCTGACTTCTGGCCTCTTCTTCAATTCTGCGACGAGAAATAATTCGACAAAAAGCCATCATGGGCTCATCGGCAATTAAAATATCTAAGCGAACAACATCAGCTTCTCGATACTCTCCTATTTCATAGGAAATAGAAGCATAGCCTGAAGTTAAACTTTTTAAATCATCAAAAAAATTACGCATTAATTCTCTTAGAGGCATATCTAAATTAATAGCTGATCTTCCTTCTCCAAAATTATCAGTTGCATGAACTTCTGCTTCATGATCAAAAAGAAAAGGCATTAAAACACTACTATAAGATTGAGGGGTGATAATTTTTACAGATACCCAAGGTTCATAAACTTTTTGAATTAAAGAATCATCAGGAAAAAAATGAGGAGAATAAACAATTATTTCTTTTTTATTTTTCAAAAGAATTTTATAAGTAATTGAAGGCATGGTAACAACTAAATGAAGTTTAAATTCTCTTTTTAATCTTTCAGTGATTATTTCTAAATGAAGCATTCCTAAAAAACCACAGCGGAAACCCTTACCTAAACTTCCAGAAGATTCTTCTTCATAGGAAAAAGCTGAATCAGAAAGACGTAAACGACTTAGTGCTAATTTTAAATCTGGAAAATCATCAGCGTCTTCAGGATAAACAGAAGCCCAAACAACTGGCTTAGGATTCATATAGCCTTCTAAAGCAGGAGCTGGTTTTTTAGTAAAAGTAATCGTATCTCCCACTGAAGCTATGCCTGGTTTTTTTATTCCTGTTACAACATAACCAATTTCGCCAATATTAATATTTTCTCTAGGATTTTCTTCAGGATTAAAAATTCCCACCTCTAAAGAAGTAAATTTCTCTCCGGAAATAGAAAAAATAAGCGAATCTCCTTTTTTAATTGCTCCTTCAAAAACACGCACATAAACAATTACTCCTCTATGACTATCATATTTAAAATCAAAAATAAGGGCTCGTAAAAGTCCTAAGTGCTTAGATGTTTCATCTTTACTAAAAGAAACAACAGAAGTAGCTGGTGGAGAAATTCGTTTTACAATTTCTTGTAATAAATTTTCTACTCCCTCACCTGTCTTACCAGACACCTCTAAAATCTGCTCTAACTCAATACCCAACAAAAGAGCTACTTCCATTTTTACTTCGTCAATTCGAGCTAAAGGAGAATCAATTTTTGATAAAACTGGAATAATGACAAGGCCACTTTCTTTAGCCATTTCCAAGGTTGTTAAAGTTTGAGCCTGAACTCCCTGTGTAGCATCTACTAGCAAAATAGAGCCTTCTACGGCCTTTAAAGCCCTAGAAACCTCATAGGAGAAGTCTATGTGTCCTGGGGTATCTATTAAATTCAGCTGGTATTTTTCCTCCCCTCCTTTTCGAGGAGGGGTGCCATAGGCGGGGTGGTGATTTTTTGGATTACCACCTCCAACCTCCTCCTTCTCAAGGAGGAGAGCTTTAGGGTAATACTCCATCCGAACTGGTTGCATTTTTATAGTTATTCCTCTTTCTCTTTCTAAATCCATTGAATCTAAGAATTGTTCTTTCATTTTTCTTTTTTCAATAGTATTAGTTATTTCTAACATTCGATCAGCTAAAGTTGACTTGCCATGATCAATGTGGGCAATAATACTAAAATTTCTGATATTTTTGATATCTAACATAGTAAATCTATCTTACCAAAAAAATGTAATTTAATAAACCTCCCTTTTGTAACACTCCTGACAATATAAAGATGTCAAGGTTCAACCTTGACATTAATACTATAATTCTTCTTGGGGAGAAGGAACAATAACTTTTTCTTGCCAGAATTTTGTTTTTAGTGCTTTAATTAATTCTTTTAATTCTTTATTTTTTAATAAATATAAAATAAAAATTCCAGCTAAAAGTCCTAAAACTCCAGAAATAAATCCTTGTAAAAAAATTCCCCAGAAAGTTGTTATTTTTAAAAAAATAGAAAAAATATTTAAACTTAAATAAGAAACAATTCCAATAAAAAAAGAAGCTCCTAAACTTTGAAAAAAAGTTTGAGAAATGAAAGATTCTTTTTTAAGAAAAAAATCTTTTCTAAGAAAAATCCAAAGTAAAATAAAATTAATAATTGTTCCTAAAGAATAAGCTAGGGGCAACATTAAAACCTCCGTTCCAGGTAAATCAGAAACTTTTAACAAAGACTCAATAAAATATTTAAAGAAAAAACTAATTTTAAAAATATATGTAAATAAAAAAGAAAAAATAACTATGGCTATTGAAGAAATTAAATTAATTATAAGTGGTTTTTTAGTATTGCCTCCAGCATAATAAGCTCTAACAAATAAAGCAATTAAGCATTGAGCCATTATGGAAATAGAAAAAAGAGCTAAAGAGGCTGCTACTAAACGGGTATTTTCCCAAGAAAAATTTCCAGACCCTAAAATTACTCTGACAATTTGAGCACGTAAAACAATAAAAAGAAAAGTTATGGGTAAAGACCAAAAAATTATTTGACGAGCAGCTAATTTTAAATAATTTTTAAAATCTTCTATTTTACCATCTGAAAAAGAACGTGTTAATGTTGGGAAAGTAGCAACAGCATAAGATAAACCAATAATTCCTAAAGGAACTGATTGTAAATTAAGAGATAAATTAAAAATAGAAATAGAACCCCCTTTCAAAAAAGAAGCTAGAGAAATTATTAAAATAAGAGAAATATTATGTAAAGACAATCCCAGTGTTCTAGGCAAAGAAATTAAAATAACTTTTTTAATTTCTTTTAAATTAACTTTTAAAGAAAATTTCAAATTAAAACCTGAATTATGAGAAGCAAAAAATTGAATTAAAAAATGCATCAAAGCACCTAAAACTACACCCAGAGCAAGTCCTTTTATTCCCCAAATTGGATATAAAAACAAAACTCCTAAAATTATTCCGAGATTATAAAAAATAGGACTTAAAGAATAAATAAAAAATTTTCTAAAAAGTTGAGTAATTGCTCCAAATAAATTAGACAGCCCTAATAAAATAGGAGAAAGTAACATAATTCTAGAAAGTTGGATAACTTTGATTTGCATTTCGTTTGAAAAGCCGGGGGCTATAAATGAAACAAAATAAGGCATTAAAAAAAACATTATTAAAGAAACAACCATTAAGCCTAAAAAAAATATAGTGAAAACATCATTTAAAAAATTACGAGCTTCTGGGGTAATTTTTTCACCGGACATTTTTTTAACTAAAAAAGGAATTAAAACTGTAATTGAAGCCAAAGAAGCTATTGAAATAAAAATTAAATCTGGAATACGAAAAGCAGCATAATAACTATCTAATAAAGGAGACGGCCCAATAAAATGGACAATTGCTCTATCTCTAAAAAGACCTAAAATTTGTGAAAAAAATGCAAAAATACCCAATAAAAGTGCTGCTTGGTTTATGTTTTTAAACTCTTTACTTAAAATCCTTAAAATTTTATTCATTTATTGTCAGATTTTTTATTCTTCTTTCGCAACAACTTCTGAAACATTTTGCATCATTTTTAGTGAATCTAAATATTCAATTAATTGCTTGTTTTGAGGAACTAAAGACAAGGCATTTTGGGCATAAATAATTGCATTTTTAATATCACCTTCATTTTTAAAAATCTGAGATAAAATAATTAAAGCATCAGGATAATCTTTTTTAAGAACCAAAGTTTGATTAATATAATTTTTTGCTTCTATTGTGTTGTTTTTAGTTAAATAAATACGAGCAATTGAAAGTTTTAAACTTGGATTTAGTGGATTTAATTTTTCAGCTTCTTGGTAAGCCTCAAGTGCTTTTTCAAAAGAACCCTCAACACCAATTGATAAAGCATTTTCATAAACTAAACCTAATGATTTATAATTTAAATAATTGTTTTTATTATATTTTTTTGCTAATTCAGCACTTTTAATAGCTTGATCAAAACTATTTTTTAAATCAGTTTTTTGATTATCATCTAAAGAATCCCCCTGGGTAACTAAAGAATTAAATTTTAAAAGATAAACTTGAGAATAGGTACGTAAATATAAATCATTAGAATAAAGAGAAATAGCTTTATTTATATTTTTTTCTGCTATTTCAATACTTTGAGCTGAAATAGTTTTTTGAAAATAAGAAATAGAAATAAATTTTTCAATATACTTAAATGAAAAAGCAATGGTTCCCAAAATAACCAAAATAAGAAAAATAATTATAAAAAAACTTTTTCTTGGATCGTTTAAATAACTAAATTCAATTTGATTTTTCTTTTCTAAGGAAAGTCCTAAAAACATACCCAGAAAAACAAAAGCTAAAAGTAGCATAACAGGGCCGACAGAATAAAATAAAGCAGTAATAAATAAATAAAGAGCAATTAAAAAATAAATATTTTTTTCTAAATTTTCTTTATTTTTATAAAATAAAAATAAACTCTTAAATCCACTTAAAATTAATAGGGCGAAAAATAAAAGCCAAGAGATAATTCCTAAAATTCCATTAGTTATCATAAAAGTAGTTATCGAGCTAAAACCAGAATCAAAAGAAGAATCCCAAAATCTAGTATTATTAATAACAGCTGGCTTGTGTAAATCCCAAACTTTTGAATATAAATTTGAGCCAGCTCCTAAAATAGGATCTTGCCAAATGGCTTTTTGGGCAATAGTCAAAGTTGAATTAAAAGAAGGACGAACTTCTAAATTTGAAACATTAAGATAGTTAGGTAAAAAATTTCCAATAGACTTTCCTCCCATAAAAAAGAATAAAGAGATAATAACAATAATAAAAGAAATTACCGGAAAAACAATTTTGTGTTTTTCGGTATTATTCTTTAAAGAAATTAAAATTTTATAAATAAAGATAAATAAAGAAAAAATTCCCAACAAAAACCAGTTAAATGGAAAATTTGCTAAAATAATAATAAAAAGAGCTAAAAAAATTACCGTTCCTAATAAATATTTAATTCTTTTAGAAAAAGTTAAAAAAGTAAAAGCAAAAAGAGAAATAAGAATAATTAAACTAGCTAAAATACTAAAAGAATTAAAGGTGCCCATTAAATTATCAGTTTTTTGAAATAAAAAGCCTAAAGAAAAAAACTTCGGAAAAAAAATATGGAAAATTTGAAAAATTAATAAGGCAAAAGAAGAAAAAACAAAACCTAAAAAAACAATTCTAGATTTTTTAATATCTTTTAAAATAACAGAAGAAAAAAACATTAACAAGAACGCTGAAAGTATAAAAGAAAAAGAATTGGTGTCGAGCATTATTCCAAAAAGAGAAAAATTAATAGAGGAAGAAAAAATACCTGAAAGTAAACTAACTAAAACTATTCCTAAAATAGATAGAACTAAATAGGATTTTGGAACAACAATTTTCCCCTCAAAAAACCTTGCAATGGCCCAAGAAATAATTACAAATGATAGGCCAATAATTAAAATAAAACCCTTAGAAGTTTCAATAGGAATTTTCGTAAAGGGCAGAAAAAAAAGAGGCAAAGAAACAATGATTGTAAACAAAGACCAAAAAGAAATTCTATCTAAAATATTTGATAACATATTTTTATATTTAAAAATAATAAACAACGACTAAATTATTATTAATTATAGCATATTAAAACTAAGTTTCCATAAATTAAATTACAATACTAAAAAGCCTATTTTTTACATAAATGGTTTTAATAATTTTTTTATTTTCTATATATTTAGAAATAATTTCATTTTTAAAAATAATTTCTTTAACTTCTTCTTCAGGTAAATCAAACTGAATCATAATTTCAGCTCTAACTTTCCCATTTACTTGAATAACAATTTTTACTTCATTTTCTTTAATTAAATTAAGATCAAATTCTGGCCAAGGTGATAAATGAATAGATTTTTTATTACCCAACATAAAATACAATTCTTCTGTTACGTGTGGAGCAAAGGGTGCTAAAATTTTAAGAAACAGTTTATAATCATTCTTTAATAATTGATAGTTATTTTTTTCAACTTCATTTGCAAATATCATCATAGCTGAAATAGCAGTATTAAAACGCATGTTTTGAATATCTTCGGTAACTTTCTTAATAGTTTTATTTAAAAGTTTTTCAAGCGGGCGAGAAGAAGAATTCAAGGAGCCGTGTCGGTCCCCTGTCCTATTGCCTCCGAGGGCGAAGGCGGGAGAATTCTTCTTCTGTCCCGCGATTCCCATTCCAATACGCCAAACTTTTTCAACAAAACGACGAGAACCAATAATGCTTTCTGTGTTCCAAACAGCGGTATCTTCAAATGGACCAATAAACATTTCATAAACTCTTAAAGTATCAGCTCCATAAATTTTAATTATATCATCAGGATTAACCACATTCCCTTTTGATTTAGACATCTTCACACCACCTTCAGCTAAAATCATTCCGTGAGAGGTTCTTTTTTGATAAGGTTCAACTGTTGGAACTAATTTTAAATCATATAAAAACTTATGCCAAAAACGAGAATACAAAAGATGCAGAGTCGTATGCTCCATTCCGCCGTTATAGTGATCCACCCCACTCCGCTTAAGCTCCGCGGGGCAAGCTCCTCCTAACCAATATTTTAATTTCTTTTGATCAGCAAAAACTTTTTTATTTTTTGGATCAGCATATCGTAAATAATACCAAGAACTACCCGCCCAATTAGGCATGGTATCTGTTTCCCTTTTTGCCGGACCTTTACATTTTGGACACTTAACATTTACCCATTTAGAAATATTTGCTAAAGGACTTTCGCCATTATCAGTTGGTTTATAATTTTTTACTTCTGGCAACTTCACCGGCAAATCTTTCTCAGCCACCGGCACCCAATT
>CAZIWS010000004.1:3528-6383 GCA_964543175.1 uncultured Candidatus Saccharibacteria bacterium | reverse complement strand
CGGAATCGGTTCGCCCCAATAACGTTGTCGTGAAAAAACCCAATCACGTAATTTATATTTAGTAACTATTTTTCCACCAACTTCTTTGGTAATTTCTTTCCGAGCTTCTTCTGAACCCATACCATCAAATTTTCCTGAATTCATTAAAACACCATCATTAGTAAAAGCTTCTTCTGAAATATTATTTTGAATCACCTTTTTTATCGGCAAATTATATTTTTTCGCAAATTCAAAATCTCTTTCATCGTGCGCTGGCACAGCCATCACTGCTCCTGTTCCATAATGTGGCAAAACATAATCCGCCACCCAAATTGCTTTTATTCCGTTTAATTCAACACCTGTTTTTTCCTTGTTTTCAGTTCTCTCTAAATCTGATTTAGATTTAACTTTCTTAATATAATCTTCAACCTCTTTTTTATTTTCAATATTGTCAAAGACCGTCTTTGACAATAATAAAGGATGTTCAGGTGCAAGCACAACATAAGTCGCGCCAAAAAGAGTATCTGCTCTAGTGGTAAATATCTTAATTGAAAAAGTTGACAAAGCAGAATAATCCTTTTTCGAGTTGGTCTGGGCCTCTAGGTCGAGGACCCGAGAAAAAGGATTGTTCTGCGCAGTTATTTTAAACTCAATCTCGCTTCCCTCTGATCTGCCAATCCAATTTCTTTGAGAAGATTTAACTCTATCTGGATAATCAACTAAATCTAAATCCTGATCTAAACGATCAGCATATTTAGTAATACCCAACATCCATTGTTCTTTTTCTTTTTTAACAACTTCTCCTCCGCATCTTTCACATAAATTATTTACTACTTCTTCATTGGCTAAACCAATTTTACAATCTATGCACCAATTTATTTCAACTTTCTTTTTATAAGCCAAACCTTTTTTAAAAAATTGTAAAAAAATCCACTGTGTCCATTTATAATAAGCTGGATCAGTTGTATTTATTTCCCGAGACCAATCAAAAGACATTCCAAGAAGATTAAATTGTTTTTTAAAATTGTCAGTATTTTTTTGGGTAATTAACTTAGGTTGCTTACCAGTTTTAATTGCATAATTTTCTGTTGGTAAACCAAAAGCATCCCAACCAATTGGAAAAAGAGTATTATAACCTTGCATTCTTTTTTGACGAGAAATAATATCCATGGCCGTATAGCCACGAACATGACCAACATGTAGGCCATCACCAGATGGATAAGGAAATTCCATTAAGCCATAAAATTTATCTTTCTTTGAATTACCTGTCTGCGTAGGCAGACCTGTCTGCGCAGACGGATTTTTAGCTTGATAAATTTTATTTTTCTGCCACTCCCCTTGCCACTTCTTTTCAATTTTAAGATGATTATATTCACCAATTTTTTTTTGAACCACAGAAGATTTTTTTTTCAACTCTTTTTTTTTCATAATCAAATAATTTTTAATTTTTTAATACTTTAGGATAAGGCGGATAAATATCTTTATCAATAGTTCTTTCAAAACAAGTTCTACCTATTTTATGGTCCCAAGATTCACCAATACCACCACCTTGATAAGAATAACTTGAAACTGCAAAATCCATACCTTTTTCATAAACTGGCATTACTCCGACATTGTTATATTCCTGCCAACCTTTTGGCATATCAGCAGAAAAATTAGCACATAATTCAAAAATTAATTTTTTTTCATTTTTCAAATTAAATTCATAAATTTTACCTTTTTCAAATTCTGGATCTAGTGGTAAAGAATAACCACTAATTGGATTAGCTAATTCTGCTAAAGAAATAGGTAGTTTTTCTTTTTGCTGCCAATAATTAACTATCTGCCATTGTATGCTCTGTAAATCTGAAACTCGTCTATCATCTAATCGGAATAATCTCTGTTGTTTAGGTGAACCCATAACACAAAAAGAAAAAACAATAGCTAAAATTATTAAAATTCCAGCTAAACTTGGATTTATTATTTTATTTAATTTTTTAATATTAATTTTCTTAAATATTTTCTTCTCAGATGAATAAAATTCACTAATAAAAAAATATTTACCTACAATACTAGCAGTAATTAAGGTAATTAAAATTTTATAGACAAATCTATTCGTTATTTCTCCGGCGATAAAATAACGTACTAAAATTATTAAATCCACTATTATTACTATCATTGATAAAAAAATAATTAAAAAAGTCATCCATTTTTTTATTATCTTTTCTGTTTTACTTAACTCAGTTTTAATAATTTTGTTCCAAAAATACATTAAAATAAAAAAAACGGGAGAAATAATTATTAAAGTAGCCAAAGCGGCACGTAAATTTTCAAAACTATAAAAATTATAACCGTATTGAAAAGAGGCATTAAGAACATCAGGAAATTTTTTATTTAATGTTTCAAAAAATAAATTTAAAAAAGAACTAATAATAGTAATAAGTGAGACTAAAACACCAGCTGACAAAAAGAAAAACAAAGGTCTTAATTTTGGTTTTTCTAATATAATATTTTTATTTTCCATTTCTTCATTATAACAAAAAAACAAAGAAAATAAAGAAAATAAAGAAAATAAAGAAAAATTTAATTAGATTTCCAGATGGCAGTATTGGCTAAAGAAATAATTTTACCAGTAGATTTTTCTAAAACAACCAATTCTCCATTTTCTGTTTTTCCACAAAAACTTTTCATTGCTTCTTCTAAATAATATTTAGAAGATAAAGAAGAAGAATTAAGAGAATAAGAAGTTAAAATAATAAATAATGGCTTCGAAGACAAAACTTTTTTAATGTTTTCTAAAAAACCCGGAAGCATATCTTCTATTTTCCAAACTTCGCCTTTAGGACCTCTACCAAATTTAGGTGGATCCATTATAATAGCATCATATTTATTTCCCC
>CAZIWS010000004.1:0-3518 GCA_964543175.1 uncultured Candidatus Saccharibacteria bacterium | reverse complement strand
AATATTACTGTTACAATACTTATCTTATTAGGAATCATATTTATTTCCCCTTTTAATTTCTCTTTCTAAAAATTTAAAAGCATCATCACAAATAATTCTCATTGGTAAATTCCCCAATCCAGATAATTCTTGATTTTCTTTTGCCCAAGCTAAACTGGTTTTTGAGGCATCTAAATGAGTGACTTCTGCTCCAGCTCTTAATGCAAATAAACTAGCAATACCAGTATAGCCAAATAAATTTAAAAATTTAATTTTTCTACCAGAATTTTTAATGCTATTTTCTATAAAATCCCAATGACTTGCTTGTTCAGGAAAAAAACCATAATGCCTAAAAGATGTTGGAGTAACAAAAAATTTTATATCTTTATAATTAATTTCCCATTTTTTAGGTAAATTTTTATTTAATTTCCAGCCAGCTTTTTCACCTTTTTTAGAAGAAAAAAATTTTCCATCAACATTTTCCCATTCTTTTTTTATTAAACTCTTTTCCCAAATAGCATCTTCAAGTGGCCTGATAAATTTATATTTACCAACCCTTTCTAGTTTTTCTCTTTCCCCAGTATCTAATACTTCATAATCTTGCCAATCCGCAGAAAGATAAATTTTTATTTCAGTATTTTTAATATTGTTTTCTTTCATATTATTTATTATTTCTTAATAGTACCACGAATAAAATCAACTTCACCTTTTTTGTTTAATTTGATAATAATTGAAGGTTCTGATCTTAAATTTCCACCAGCTAAATAAAAGTCCATCTTATCCCCAAAATATTCTTTGGCTTCTTTAATATTTTCGGCAGGTTTCTTTCCTTCTAAATTAGCTGAAGGAGCTACTAATGGTCCGGTTTTTTTTAAAATATCTATAAGTTTTTTATTCTTTGGTAAACGAAAAGCAATATTATTTAAAATCACGCTAACTGCTTCGGGCTTGCCCCGCGAAATCTTGATGGAGTGGGGCCAAAATTTATTTAAAACTTCTTTTTCTTTTTCATTTAAAACAATTTTAAATTTTTTTAAATCATCTATAGAAGAAATTAAAACAATTAATTTCTTTTTTTTGTCTCTTTTTTTTAATTTATAAATTCTATCTATCGCTTTCTTAGAAAAAGCACTTCCCACCAAGCCATACAAAGTATCAGTCGGCATTACTCCAACTCCATCATTTTTTAAAATTTTTATTATATTATTTAAATCTTTTTTCATGTTTTAAATTTTATTATTTTTATAAATCTTAAATAATAAATTATGAAAGTTTTCGCCTGCGAATACTAGCTTCGTTTTATTCGCCAGAAAATTTTTATAATTTATTATTTACCTAAATTCTACTTATACTTCGCTACTCTCAGAATAATTGAATTTATATTTTAAATTCTACTTATCCTTCGCTACTCTCAGGATGATTGAATTTATATTCTAAATTCAATCACATCGCCATCTTTGACTATGTATTCTTTGCCTTCGGTGCGAACTAAGCCTTTTGCTTTGGCATTGGCATAAGAACCCGCTTCTAATAAAACTTGCCAATGGATTATATCAGCTCGAATAAATTTATCTTTAAAATCGGTGTGAATAGCCAAACCAGCAACCGGCGCTGTGCTACCTTTTTTTATTGTCCAAGCTCGAGTTTCGTCTTCACCGGTAGTTAAAAAAGTCTCCAGCCCAAGTAATTCATAACTTTTCTGGATTAAATCCTCAAATCCTTTTTCAAACACCGGATCAACTACTACAAAAAGTCCTGGAATTTTTAACAAAAATTCTGGGACTTTTCCATTAATCTCCCCCTGCCAAGGGGGAGTGCCGAAGGCGAGGGGGTCTTCTGCCATTGAGGTATTTAAAACATAAAGCATTGGTTTTAAAGAAAGTAAATTTAAAGATTTTATTTTAAATTTTTCTTCTTCACTTAAATTAGCTTCAGTGGCCATTTTGCCTTCTTCTAAAACTTTCATAACTTTTTCTAAAATAGAATTTTCTAAAATAGATTCTTTATCACCCCTCTTAACTTCCCTAACTAAATTAACTATTCTTTTAGAAACAATTTCCATATCAGCTAAAATTAATTCTAAATTAATAATACCAATATCTTGCATAGGATCTACTTTATTAGCCACGTGAATAACTGAATTATCTTCAAAAGTTCTCACCACATGAGCAATGGCATCTACTTCACGAATATTAGATAAAAATTTATTTCCTAAACCTTCACCCTTAGAAGCTCCTGCCACTAAGCCGGCAATATCCACAAATTCAATTACCGCTGGAATGGTTTTTTTAGAATTAGAAAATTTAGATAATTTTTCCACTCTTTCGTCCGGCACAGGAACAATACCTATTGATGGATCAATGGTGCAAAAAGGATAATTTTCAGCTGGTACACTTTTTTTTGTCAGCGCATTAAAAAGCGTGGACTTACCCACGTTTGGCAAACCGACGATTCCGATTGATAATGACATTTTTTAAATATAACAGAAATATAAACAAATTCAAAATAAAAAAATTAACTTAATATATCTTTTTTATATTTTAATAATTTTAAATTACTCTATTAATTTTTGAGTAAAAACTACAAGTCTACTAGAATGGCTTTTTGAAATTTTATTCCAAAAACCAATACAAGTAATAAGATTTAAATAAGCTTCTTGGTCTTTTGAAATAAAGACTTCTGTTATATCGTCATTTAAATTATATTTTTTAATTTATAATAAAAACCCCCAAAATAATTGAGGGTCTTTTTAAAAAAGAAAAATTAAATTATGGGTACAGCCCAGTCGTTTTCACTTGGGCTTATAAAAATAATTTTATAAACCCGAGAAAACTTAATATTTAGGATTTTTTTAATCTTTTCTTTTATGTCCAAAGTAGCCTCCTCTTGTCCTGAGGTTTTTAAAATATAATATTTGAAACTGTCTATTCTAATTTCAAATAATATATTTTTTGCATCTACTTCTGGAATCTTTAAAATATAATACTCTTCATATTTTAAAAAGAAAAAATCAAATAATTCCTTGGAAATAAGAGCTTTCTTTTTGATTCTTAAGCCATCTTTTATAAAAGAAAAGGTCTTAGTTTTACTAAACTTTTTCATAATTTAAAGAATTTTGTTTGATTTTAAATTACTACTAATTTTAATAAAAGTCAAACTTCGCAAAGATTCAAATAGACACGGTAGGAATTTCTCCTTCGGCTAAATTTTTGCCGTCGCAAAAATTTGCCTAGACACCAACTCATAAAATTTTCTACTGAAAATTTATATTCCGTCGTTCGAATCTCATCGAGCTTGAGGTTCTCAGAGCTGAAGGCCTACACGCAAGTGATGCAGATCACTTGCTCCGAGTATTAGATACAAAAATAACCCAATCAAAATTGGATTATTTTTGTATTGTGCGCCGGGTAGGATTCGCTGATTACATCAGCAGGTGCTTTTCCACCTCGCTACACTCGTACGGAAAAGCCTTTCGAATCCTCCACGGAAGCAAAGTGGTTTGCTTCCTCTCGGCGAGACATAAATTAAAAAACCTAAGC
>CAZIWS010000003.1:0-26370 GCA_964543175.1 uncultured Candidatus Saccharibacteria bacterium | reverse complement strand
GTCTCCTGGAGAAGATGGTGGACAAAGTTATGTTGGTAGTAATTTAATTTGGGCAAATGGTGGAAAAGGCGGATCTAAAAATTGCGACGCAGGACTTGAATCTGGAGGAGTTGGCGGTGATGCTAATGGAGAACGTAAGTGGAATTATAGTAGCTGGCAATGTCCAGCTGTCATACCTAATTCTATTGATCCTATTTCTAAAATACTTAAAGCATATCCAGGACAAAATGGTTGTAACGATAGGGCTGGAGGTGTTTCTGCTGGCATTCTTCCTTATGGGTATAAAATTTCAGATGTACAGAAATAAATGCTTCTGTTTAATTCAACAAAAAAATCTCCCATTGAGGAGATTTTTTTGTTATAATAAATAAATGATTATTGACCAAGAGCAATTTAAAAAATTTCTTTTAGACTTTGGGCATATTACTCGTGCTGAGTTAGATGAAGAAATTAAAAAAGCTGAATCTAAAAAACAAAAACTAAGTAATATTCTTTTGTCTGATGGAAAAATTTCAGAAACTGATTTAAAAAAAATTGAAGCTTTTATTTTAGGAATTCCTTTTGTTTCTTTATTGAAAGAAAAAATTGATTTTTCTATTATTTCTCTTATCCCTGAACCAATTGCTCGCAATCATAATATCATTGCTTATAAAAAGAATGATCATACTTTAGAAGTTGCCATGTTAAACGTAGATGATTTAACAGTTATTGATTTTATAAAAAAACATTCTGGCTTGAAAATATTACCTAGGCTAACTGATACATCTTCTATTAAATCAGCTCTTTTGCAATATGGTAAAACATTGCAAGCTGAATTTGATGAAATAATAAAAAAAGAATCTTCCTCTTTGAAAACAATTTCAAATGAAGAAGGTGATAAATCAGAAAAAGAATTAAAAGAAATGGCAGAAGATTTGCCGGTAATTAAAATTGTTGATTCTTTAATTTCTCATGCAATTTTACAAAATGCTTCTGATGTTCACGTTGAGCCAGGTGAACTTGAATTAGTAGTACGCTATCGCATAGACGGGATTTTACATGATGCCATGATTTTAAATAAAAATGTTGCTCCTGGTATTATTGCTCGTATAAAAGTTTTAACAAATCTTAAATTAGATGAAAAAAGACTTCCTCAAGATGGAAGATTTAAAATAGAACAGGATGGTGAAAAAATTTCTTTTCGTGTTTCAACCCTACCAACATTTTTTGGTGAAAAAGTTGTTATTCGAATTTTAAAAGAAAATGCTCACGGTTTTTCTGTTGAATCTTTAGGTTTTCACGGCGAAGGATCTGAAAGAATTCATGATGCTTTAAAACAAAAAATTGGAATGATTTTAGCTACAGGGCCAACTGGCTCTGGAAAAACAACTACCCTTTATACTCTTTTAGATCTTTTAAATAAACCTGATGTAAATATTTCTACCGTAGAAGACCCAATTGAATATCAAATGCCTAGAATAAATCAAACACAAGTTAAGCCGGAGATTGGTTTAACTTTTGCTAATGGTTTGCGTTCTTTATTACGTCAAGATCCAGATATAATTATGGTAGGAGAAATTAGAGATAAAGAAACAGCAGGTTTGGCAATTAATGCTTCTTTAACTGGGCACTTAGTTCTTTCCACCATCCACACCAATTCAGCAGCTGGGGCAATTCCTAGATTAATTGATATGGGAGCAGAGCCATTTTTAATTATTTCTACTGTAAAAACTATTATCGGGCAAAGACTTGTTAGAAAACTTGTTAATGTTAAAGAAAAATATTTTTTATCAGAAGCAGAAATAAAAAATTTAGCTAAAGCTATTGATTTAGATAAAATGATTTCTTTTTTAAAAACAGAAAAAATAATCTCAAATGAAACAACTTGGGATAAAATTCCTTTTTATAAAGCAATTAAAAGTGAAGAATCAGAAGATGGTTATTCGGGTAGAATTGGAATTCATGAAGTTTTAAAAGTAACTACTCAAATTAGAGAATTAATTATTAAAGGAGCCTCTCAAGATCAAATAGAAGAACAAGCTAAAAAAGAAGGAATGATGACTATGATTGAAGATGGGATTTTTAAAGCCGTTATGGGGCTAACAACCCTAGAAGAAGTGTTAAGAGTTATTTCTGAGTAATTTAAATAAATATGATTTTTTCTTATAAAGCAAAATCAAAAGAAGGAGAAATTTTTGAAGGATCAATGAATTCAACTGATCGCTTTGCTGTTGCTCGTGAAATTAAAATAAGGGGATTTATTCCTTTGTCTATTTCTAAAAAAAACCAACAACTAGCTAATTTAAATTCTTCTTTTGAAAAATTTTTTGGAAAAGTAAAAATATCAGAACAAATAATTTTTACTAAAAATTTAAGTGGAATGCTAAAAGCAGGGCTGTCAATTTCTAGAGCATTGTCCGTTCTTCAAAAACAAACTAAAAATAAAACATTTAATGCTATTTTAATTTCTATTAGTGATGAAATAAATAAAGGAGGAAATCTTTCTTCTGGAATGGCTAAACATCCTAAAGCTTTTTCACCCCTATTTATTTCTATGGTTAGAGCAGGAGAAGAATCAGGTAATTTAGTTGGGGCCTTAAATGAAGTTGGTTCTAATTTAGAAAAAGCTCATTCTTTAACTAAAAAAGTAAAAGGAGCATTAATTTATCCTTCGGTTATTTTATCGGCTATGATTTTAATTGGTATTTTAATGTTTGCTTTTGTTGTTCCAACTTTAGCAAAAACTTTTACTGAATTAGGAACTGAATTGCCTGTTTCTACTAAAATAATTATTTCTTTAGGTAATTTCTTTTCTAATAATTTAATTTTAACTTTTATTATTATTGTTGGAATGATATTTCTTTTTTCTTGGCTTTCTAAAGCAGTTTTTATGAAAAAATATTTTGATTTTATTTTTATTCGTATTCCTTTGGTTGGGGGACTAATTAGAGAATTAAATACTGCTCGAACTGCTCGCACTTTATCTTCTCTTTTGTCTTCTGGCGTTTCGATTACTCGTTCAATTGAAATTACTCAAGAAGTTGTTCAAAATATGTATTATCGAAAGATTTTAGAAAAAGCTAAAACTGGAATTGAAAAAGGGTTTCCTTTTTCTGAAGCTTTTATTTCCGACAATAAATTATATCCCGTAATGATGGCTGAAATGATTCAAGTAGGGGAAGAAACAGGTAAGCTTTCTGAAATGCTCCATGACATTGCTATTTTTTATGAAGAAGAAATTGACAACAAAACAAAAAATTTATCTACCATTATTGAGCCCTTTTTAATGATTATTATTGGAAGTGCCGTTGGTTTTTTTGCAGTTTCTATGATTACTCCAATGTATACTGTGATGGACACTATAAATTAAAAATGAAAAACAAAAAACAAAAAGGAATAAATATTATTGAAATAACAATTGTTTTAGCAATTTTGGGTATTATTTTAGCCGTAGTTGTTCCAGGTTTTTCAAATATTAAAAAAACACAAGTTTTAAAAAATGCTAGCCAGCAAATACTTTTAAATCTTAAAAAAGCCCAAGCACAAACTTTAGCTTCCTTAGACTTATCAGAGTACGGAGTATTTTTTGAAGAAGATAGAATTGTTCTTTTTAAAGGTACTTCTTATTCTAGTAATGATTTAAATAATCAGGAATTTGAACTTACTTCACCAGCAATTATTTCTAATATTTCTTTAGATGACAATAATTCAGAAATTTATTTTAATAAACAAAACGGAAATCCCAATACTTTTGGTATAATTGAAGTGGCCATTTCTTCTGATTTAAGTTTAAATAAAACTATTTCTATTTCTAATACTGGAGCAATTAATTTAAATTAAAATGAAAAAAAAGATTAAAAATAAAAAAAGAGGATTTATGATGGCAGAGGTTTTAATTGCAGTGGCAATTATCACTATTTCTGTTTTAAGTGCCATGGCTGTGGCCCATCGAACCGTAGCTCTTTCTTATCAATCAGTTCACACAGCTCAAGCTAATTTCTTATTAGAAGAAGGAGCCGAGGGGGTTAGAATTTTGAGAGACTTAGACTGGAATAATATTAATAATTTAAACCCAGGAGAAGATTATTATTTAATATTTTCAGAAAATAATTGGATTTTAACAAATAGTTTAAACCAAATAGGAAAATTTACTCGCAAAATTAATATTGAAAATGTTAATAGAGATATTAATACAAGCGATATCTCTACAAATGGCAACAATGACCCTAAAACTAAGTTAATTAATATTTCGGTTAGCTGGTTTGAGGGAAATAAAAATATTACCAAGAACTTATCTTTTTATTTAATGGATATTTTTTCTTAATTTCATATTATGAGAAATAAAAATTTACAAAAAAATAATTTAAAAAACAAAAATGGTTATGCTATTTTAGAAACCCTTTTATATATTTCTTTTTTTGCTATTCTTTCTATTGCAGTAATAAATGCCATGGTTTCAATGATGAAATCTTTTAAAGAAAATCGAATTCAATCTGAATTAATAGAAGGTTCCTATTTAATGGAGAAAATTTCTAGAGAAATTCGCCAGTCTTCTGACATAGTGTCTCTTAATTTAAATGAGTTAATTCTTAAAAAAATTGATTCTGCTAATAGTGAGATTTATGTTAAATTTCTTTTAAATAATAATAATATTCAGTTTTTTGAAAATAATGTTTTAATTGGTAATTTAAATTCTGCCAATCTTAAGGTTAATGATTTGTCGTTTTTTGGAATCAATACCATAAAAGGAAAGGCCCTTAAGTTTAGTTTAAATGTTCAAGTAAGCTTTGATGTTTTGAATAGAGATAGAGATTTTTATAATAGTGTTATTTTAAGAGGAAGTTATTAATTAAATAAATGAATTATTTAAATAAAAAAAAATATCAGAAAAGAATAAAAAATCAATCAGGGGCCGCTATGCTTATTTCGGTTGTATTTTTTCTTTTTATTTCTTTGGCAATTATTGCTGGCCTAGTTTCTCCGGCTGTTTTAGATTTTAAAAATGTTAGCATGAATTTAAAATCAACTCAGGCTTTCTTTTTAGCTGAATCTGGAGGCGAAGATGCTTTTTATAGAGTTGTTAATAATTTACCAATTAATGATATTGAAAATATGTCTTTAAATGGTAATAGTGTTACCACTTGGGTTAATACTTTAAGTGGCAATGCTAAAGAAATTATTTCACTGGGTGATATTGATAACTTTCAAAGGAAAATTAAAATGTTTTTAAATACTGATACTGGTATTTCTTTTAATTATGGTATTCAGGTTGGACAGGGAGGATTAAATTTAACTGGTAGTTCTGGCATTGTGGGTAGCGTTTATGCCAATGGTCCAATTATCGGAACTAGCTCTTGTTATGTTACCGGCACAGCAATTTCAGCTAATAGTCCTGCCTTAAATGCAAATCAAAGCAATGGCAATGATAATCCTAGTTTAAATATAAGTTTTGCTAATAATAACAGTACTCAGGATATTGCTCAAAGTTTTATTTTAAATGAATCTTTGCCATTAAATAAAGTTGAGTTATATCTTAAAAAAATTGGTAGTCCTAGTAATGCTACTGTAAAAATTATGAATAATAATAATGGAAACCCAGGAACAACAGTTATAGCTAGTGGCACTTTAAATTCTTCTTTAATAAGTAATAATTATAGTTGGACTGAGGTTTCTTTTTCTTCTGAACCTCTTTTATTAATTAATGAAACCTATTGGTTGGTGGTTGATGCTAGCGCTTCTAGTTCTAAATATTATATTATTGGAGCTAATCAAAATATTTATGGTAATGGTTTGGGGAAAATTGGTCACCTAGGTTCATCTTGGAATGGTTCAGCTAATTTAGATTATTTTTTTAAAATTTATATAGGTGGTTTTACAGGTCTTATTTCTGGTACAAATCAATGGAATCAGTTTAAAGTTGGTACTGGTGGTTCTGGTAGTGCTCAAGCTCATACTGTTAATTATGTTAATGCAACTGATGATATTTATTGCCAAAATGGTACCGGTAATAATAAAAGTTGTTTAAATCAAACTGATCCTCTTTATGAACCTTTCCCTATTTCTTTGGCTAATATAAATAGCTGGAAAAATGAAGCTGAAATTGGTGGAATTTATTCAGGTAATTACACAACTCCCAGTTGGAGTTCTTCAAGCTTAGGTCCTAAAAAAATAACTGGTGATTTAAATGTTGGCGGTAGCCATACCCTATATTTAACTGGAACAGTTTATGTTACTGGTAATGTAAATATTTCTGGTTCAGCTAAAATTGTTTTACATTCAAGTTATGGTAATACTAGTGGTGTTTTAGTTTCAGACGGACGTTTGGCCTTAAGTGGAAGTGGCCAATTAAATGGTAGTGGCCAAACAGGTAGTTATATTTTATTTGTTACCACTAGTAATTGCGATGCTTCTTTTTGTAGTAGTAATGCCATTGATATATCTGGGGCAGCCGGCTCGGTAATTTTAAGTGCTCCCAATGGAACCATTGGCTTTACTGGTAGTGCCAGCGCTAAAGAAGCTAATGCTTATAAAATTTCTTTAAGTGGTGCTACTAGTGTTACTTATGAATCTGGTTTGGCCAATGTTAATTTTACCAGCGGTCCCTCAGGTTCTTATTTTCTAGATGAATGGAAAGAAATAGATTAAAAAATTGTGTTATAATTATTAAATGAAAAAAATAATTATTGCTAATTGGAAAATGAACCCAACTTCTCAAAAAGAAGCTGAAAAATTGTTTTCAGCTAATTCTAAAATTATTTCAACTGTTAAAAAAAATCAAATAGTAATTTGCCCCCCTTTTGTTTATTTAGCTAAATTTAAAAAATATTTTCACACTTTTAAAAAAAGTAATTTATTTAAAGCTAGCTTAGGTGCCCAAAATCTTTTTTATCAAGAAAATGGTCCTTTTACTGGAGAAATTTCTGGTGAGATGCTTTATGATTTAGGTGTTCGTTATGTTATTTTAGGACATTCTGAAAGAAGACTTAATGGAGAAACAAATGAAGAAGTAAATAAAAAAATTAAAAGTGCTCTTAGGGCAGGCCTTAGTCCTATAATTTGTATAGGAGAAAAAGAAAGAGATTTAAATCTTAATTATTTAAGTTATATTAAAGAGCAAGTTGAAAATTGTTTAAAAAATATTACTAAAAAAGATTTAATTAAAATTATTATTGCTTATGAGCCCATTTGGGCAATTGGCAAAAATGCTATCAGTGAAGCCAAGGCAGAAGAATTTAGGGAAATAAAAGTTTTTATTAAAAAAGTTTTAAGTGATAAATTTGGTTTTGAAGCAGTTAGTAAAATTAAAATAATTTATGGAGGGTCAGTTCATCCTAAAAATGCCTTAAATTTTCTTTCAGAAGGCGAAGCTGATGGCCTTTTAATTGGACGAGATAGTATTGATTTAAATAAATTTAAAGAAATTATAAAAACAATTGAGCAATAATGAAAACTATAAAAGATTTAAAAAATATAAAAAATAAAAAGGTTTTAATTCGAGTTGATTTTAATGTTCCCATTCAAAATAAAAAAATTTTAGATGATTTTAGAATTCAAAAAGCATTACCTACTATTGATTTTTTACAAAAAAAAGGTGCTAAAATTATTTTAGTTTCCCATTTAGGCAAAGATGGCACAGATAGTATGTTGCCCATTGTAAATTATCTTAAAAAACATATTAAAAAAGATTTAATTTTGCTTGAAAATATTAGAAAGTATCCTCAAGAAGAAAAAAATGATATAAAATTTGCTCAAAATTTATCTAGTTTAGCGGATTTTTATGTAAATGAAGCTTTTTCTGTTTCTCATCGCCAGCATGCTTCTGTTGTTGGTATTCCTAAGTTTTTACCTAGCTATGCTGGCTTTCAATTAGAAAAAGAAATTAAAAATTTAACTCAAGTTTTTGAAAATTCAAAACACCCTTTCTTTTTTATTTTAGGAGGAGCAAAGTTTTCAACTAAAATGCCTTTAATAAAAAAATATTTAAAAATAGCTGATTTTATTTTTATTGGAGGCGCTTTGCTTAATAATTTTTTAAAAGCTAAAGGATATCCCATTGGTAAGTCTTTAGTGGATGATTTTAAAATTGAAAAAAATATTTTAAATAATAAAAAAATAATTTTACCAATAGATCTTTTAGTTTTAGACAATAAAAAATATATAAATAAAAAAATAACTCAAGTTAAAAAAAGTGATGTCATTGTTGATATTGGTAAAGAATCTACTCAATTAATTAAAAATTATATTTTAAAATCTAAATTTATTTTATGGAATGGCCCTTTAGGTAAATATGAAAATGGGGGAGAAAAAGCTAGTCAAGAAATTATTAAAACAATCAATCTTTCCAACACCCAAACTATTATTGGCGGAGGAGACATTGTGACTATTTATTCTAAATCTAAAAAAGAAAAAATAAATAAAAATTTATTTATTTCAACCGGCGGAGGAGCTACTCTTGATTTTTTAACTCAAAAAACACTTCCCGGGATTAAAGCTCTAAAGTAATTTTTTTTACTAATTCTGTTATTTCTTCTTTTTGGTATTTTTTTCTAGGGAATTGAGGTAATTGATCATTTAAATATCTTGGAAATAAATGAATATGAAAATGAGGAACTTCTTCTCCATTAACTGAAACCTGAACATAACTACACTGAGTGCTTTTTTTAATCGCTAACATAATTTTTTTTGTTAATTTAAAAATTTCTGAAATAAGTTCATCTTCAGCTTCTTGCATCCAGACGATATGTTTTTTGGGAATAATTAAAAGATGACCTAAAGAAACTGGTTGAATATCTAAAAAAACAAAAAATTTATCATCTTCATAAATTTTATCTGAAGGTATTTCTTTTTTTGATATTTTACAAAAAATACAATTTTCCATAATTTAAATATAAAAAATTAAATAAAAATAAAAAAGCGCCAAGGTAATGCTTTGGCGCTTTTCGATATTTATTCCATGTAAAATATGTATTTTTCCTTTGAAAGCTTGCCATGGTTGTATGCATGGCCAAGGAATTTTTTAAAATTATTTTCTTCACCCTTGAAAACTCCTGAAATAAAGGGCCGTTTTTGTAGATGATGTTTTTTTTGTTTAGATACCTCTACTGAGTCGCAGAGTATTGGACCTTTAGTTTCTTTAAAATAAATCAAGGTGCCTATTTTAATTTCTTTTTTATTTATTATGCTTTCCCAAAACGCTATTTTTTTTGTTTTGGATAAATTGACACCTTCTAAAATTTTTGTCGCCATAGGAATTTTTTTTTAAGTTTTATAAAGAACACCATGTTCTTTTTCTGCTCTTATAATACAAGAAATTTTTAGAAAAGCAAGTTTTTGTTTTTAGGGTTCGGTTGTTGTGCTATACTCTTTAAATGGTAAAAATTTCTGAATTTATTAAAATTTTGCTTTTAAAGAGGGGAATTACTGAAGAAAAAGAAATAGAAAAATTTTTAAACCCTGATTATCAAAAAGATCTTCACGATCCTTTTTTATTGCCTGATATGGAAAAAGCTTGCGTGCGTCTTTTTAATGCCATAGAAGCGCAAGAAAAAATTATTATTTATGCTGATTATGATTCTGACGGAATACCCGGAGCGGTGATTTTTGATGATTTATTTCAAAAGATAAATTTTAAAAATTACGAAGTTTATATCCCCATGAGAAATTCTGAAGGCTATGGTTTAAACTTATCAGCTATAGAAGAATTTAAACAAAAAGATGTTAAGTTAATAATAACTGTTGATTTAGGCATTAGTGCTATTCAAGAAGTAGCTCAAGCTGAAGTAAATCTAATTGATGTTATTATTACTGACCATCACTTACCCCTTCATAGTGTTGACGAAGAAGGGCTTGTTTCTCTTAGATTACCTAAAGCTTATGCAATTTTAAATCCTAAAGTAGAAAATTTTTCTAAAAATGCTATAAATTATCCTGAAAAAATGCTTTGTGGCGCTGGTGTTGTTTTTAAATTTATGCAAGCTTTTTTAAAAAAATATGCTGAATTTTATAAAATTCATAATGGTTGGGAAAAATGGCTTTTAGATATGGTTGGCTTGGCAACTTTAGCTGATTTAGTTCCTTTAACTGGTGAAAATAGAACTTTAGCTAGTTTTGGAATTAAGGTTTTAAGAAAAAGCCGTCGTCTTGGCTTAGTAAAACTTTTAGCTCAAATGAAAATTGAACAAAAATATTTAACAGAAGATGATATAACTTTTATGGTTGCTCCTAGGTTAAATGCTGCTTCTAGAATGGCTGATCCTAAAAAAGCTTTTGAACTTTTAGTTACTCGGGATTTGTTTAGTGCAAGTGAATTATCTAAATATTTATCAAAAATTAATGATGACCGAAAATTATTAGTTGCTGGAATTATGCGTGAAGTTAAAAAGATTTTTGAAAAAAGAGAAATAGAAGAAATTATTGTAATTGGAAATCCTAAATGGAGAATTGGTATTTTGGGTTTAGTGGCTGGAAAAATTTCTGATTTATATAAAAAAACTGTTTTTGTTTGGGGTAAAGATGAAAATAATATAATTAAAGGTTCCTGTAGGTCTAGTGGAGAAATTTCAGTAGTTGAAATTATGTCAAAAAATAAAGAATGTTTTATTGATTTTGGTGGGCATGAATTGGCTGGAGGCTTTAGTGTTTTCCATGAAAAAATTCATCTTTTGCAAGATGTATTAATAGATTCTTATAAAAAACATTTTTTAAATAATAATTTAAAAGATATTGTTTCGCCAATTAATTTTGATTTATCAATTTCTTTTAAAGAAGTAAATTTAAAAAATTATCAAGAAATAGAAAAATTAAGTCCTTTTGGTATTGGAAATCCTAAGCCAATATTTCTTTTTGAAAATGTGACCATTGAAAAAATTAGAAAATTTGGCAAAAATAACTCTCAAGAACACTTAGAAATTATTTTTTGTGATTTAAATAATATAAAAATAAAAGCTATTTCTTTTTTTGCGAATGTTGATTCATTTGAAACTAAAATCAAAGAAGGCTTAAAGGTAAATTTACTCGCCACGATGGAACTTTCTAGATTTGGTGGCAAGCAAGAATTAAGATTAAGAATTGTTGATATTCTTTAAAATAAAAATGATATAATTAAATTAATATGAAAAAAGATGAAATTATAATTTATACTGATGGAAGTTCTTTAGGAAATCCAGGGCCTGCTGGCTGGGGAGCTGTTGTTTGTGCTCCTCAAGGTAAGGTATTTGAACTAGGAGGAAGAGAAAAAGAATCTACTAATAACCGAATGGAAATGATGGCTCCCATAAAAGCACTAAGGTTAATTCAAGAAAGAAAAATACTAGCTAAGAAAATTTTAATTTATACTGATTCAGGCTATTTATTAAATGGTATTACTTTATGGATTTATTCTTGGATTAAAAATAATTGGCGCACAGCTTCAAAAGAATTAGTTTTAAATAAAGATTTATGGGAAGAGCTTTTTAAATTAGAATTTGATTTAAAAAGAAAATATGAAATTGTTTGGATAAAAGTAAAAGGTCATGCTGGTATAGCTTTAAATGAAAGATGTGATTTTATTGCCACCAATTTTGCTGGGGGTAATTTAGTGCCTCTTTTTGTGGGTGATATAAAAGACCATCAAAAATTTTTTTAATTTTTAAAAAAAATTAAATGAAAGATAAAATTTTTTATTCAATTTCTTTTGGCTTTTTTGTAGGAATTTTATTTAGGTCTTTTTTTTCTTTTAATATTTATTTTTTATTATTGATAGGATTTTTATCTTTTTTTATTTTATTTTTCTTTTTTTTACAGGAAAATAAAAATAAATGGGGAATCGTTTTCTGTTTTTTTATTTTAATGATGGTTTTGGGCTACCTAAGACTTGATATTAAAAATAAAAATATTAATAATTTTTATATTTTTTCTAATAACCAAGAAGTTGTTTTATCAGGCATTATTGTTGATGAAGTAGAAATTAGAGAAAATAATCAAAAATTAACTATTCAAGTTTTAAATCAAAAATTAAAAATTTTAATTTCTACCGATTTTATTCAAGATTTTAAGTATGGAGATTTAATTTCTGTTTCTGGTAAAATAAAAAAAGTAGAAAATTTTTATACTGAGCAAGGTAAATTTTTTGATTATATTAATTATTTAAAAAAAGATGGTATTTTGTATTTAATTAATTACCCTCAAATTGAAATTATTTCTTCTAATAATGGAAATCATTTAAAATCTTTTTTGTTTTTGATAAAAAATAAATTTTTAGAAAAAATTGATTTAACTATTCCTCATCCGGAAAGTCTTTTATTGGGCGGTTTAATTTTAGGGGAAAGAGCTTCTTTTAATGAATCATTACGTCAAAGTTTTATTGATACAGGAACAATTCATATTGTTGCTTTGTCTGGCTATAATGTTACCATTATTGCTGAATGGATTATGAAACTTTTTTATTTTTTACCTAATGTTTTAGGTATTTATTTAGCTATTTTTTCTATTTTTCTTTTTGTTTTAATGACTGGCGGAAAAGCAACGGCTATTCGGGCAGGATTTATGGCTATCTTAATGCTTTTTGCCCGAGCAACTGGTAGAAATTATGATACTGCTCGAGCTTTAGTTATTGTTGCCATTTTAATGATTTTTTTAAATCCTTTTATTTTAGCATTTGATGTTTCTTTTCAGTTATCTTTTATGGCCACCCTAGCAGTTATTTTTCTTTCTCCTAAGCTTGAAAAATATTTTTTATGGCTTCCTTCTTTTTTTAATTTAAGAGACATTGCTTCTGTTACTTTTTCTGCTTATATTTTTGTAATGCCTTTTATTTTATACAAAATGGGCAATCTTTCTTTGGTTGCTTTGCCGGCTAATGTTTTAATTATTCCTTTTATTCCTATTTCAATGCTTTTGGGATTTTTGTCAGGCATATTGGGCTTTCTGTGGCATTTATTATCTATCCCTTTTAGTTTTTTAGCTTATCTTTTTCTTCATTATCAATTATTAATTGTAAAATTTTTCTCTCAATTATCTTTTGCTTCTTTTGCAATACCAAATTTTCCACTTTTAATTACAATTTTAATTTATATTTATTTTATTTATTTTCTTTTTAAAGAAGAAATTAAAAATTTCTTTAAAAACTAATTTTATTTTAGAGCTTCTTTAAAATTTTTTTCTATTTCTTGCCAGTTTAAATTTTCAAAAAATGCTTCCACATATTTATTTTTTTCTGCTGGTGAATAATCTGTTAAATAAGCATGTTCCCACATATCAAGACAAATAATTGGTTTTGTGGACATAAGATGACCTAAATGTTGTTCATCTACCCAGTGATTTAAAAGCTTATTTGTTTTTTTATCATAGGAAAGCATTATCCAGCCAATTCCTCGAATTAAAGCTAATTTTTTAAAAATAGTTAGCCAATTTTCAAAACTATTAAATTCTTTTATTATTAATTTTTTTAATTCTGAATTTTCCTCTAATTCCTGAAAATTATTTTCTAAAGAAGAAAAATAATATTCATGATTGCGCATCCCATTAAATTCAAAAGAAAAACGTCTATGCATTTCATTAATTAAATAAGCATTATCAATAGGGTCTTTATTTAATTGATTTATTTTTTCTAAAATTAAATTTGTATTTTTTACGTAACCTTCATAAAGTTTTAAATGTTCTTCAATATTTTTTTGAGAAATATTTTTTAAGTTTTTTAAATTAAATGTTTTTTGAGTAAATGTTTCCATGTTAAAATTATAGCATGCTTAAGAATTATAAAAAACTTTATTTAGTTTTTATATGTATATTTTTAGTGATTTTTAATTTGATTCTTTTTAGAATTGATTATTTAAATTCTCACCGCCAAGTAACTTTTAGTATGTTAGATGTTGGACAGGGAGACGCTTTTTTAATTCAAAGTTCTTCAGGTATTCAAGTTTTAGTTGACTCGGGCCCTAATAGAAAAATTATTAATCAGCTTTCTAGAATTATGCCTACTTTTGATCGAAGCTTAGATGCAATTATTATTACTAATCCCGACCAAGACCATATTGGAGGGCTCTCTGAAATTTTAAAAAATTATTCAGTGGGAATTATTTTAGAGCCTGGCACTACTAATAGTTCTCAAACATATCAAAACTTAAAAAAAGAAATAGAAAAAGAAAATATTCCTAATATTTTAGCTAAAAAAGGAATGATTTTAGATTTAGGAAATGAAGTTTTTATTGAAATTCTTTTCCCTAATCAAGATGTTTTAAGTTGGGATAGAAATGATGGTTCTTTAGTTGCTCGGCTTTTTTATAAAAATAACTCAATTCTTTTAACGGGTGATGCCACCTCTAAAACTGAAAAAATTCTTTTAGCTAATTATTCTTCTGAAAAATTAAAAAATGATATTTTAAAAATAGGACACCATGGCTCTCGTAGTTCAACCTCAAGAGACTTTTTGCAAGCTGTTGACCCTCAATATGCTTTAATTTCAAGTGGTTTTAATAATAATTATGGTCACCCTCATCAAGAGGTCTTGGATTTGTTATTTGATTTTAATGTCCAATTATTTCGAACAGATCAATTAGGTATGTTGAAAATAACCATGGATGGCTTGGGATATAAATTTGCTTTTAGCAATAATTTATTTAATAAGTAATTTATTCTTTTTTGTGATAATATAAATAAATATGCAAGATAAAAAAATTGAAAAGTTAATTAAAAGTGAAATTAAAAGACAAAAAAAGGTTATTAATTTAATTGCTTCTGAGAATTATGTTTCTAAAGATGTTTTAAAAACACTAGGATCAGAGCTTACTAATAAATATGCTGAAGGTTATCCAGGCCGAAGATATTATGGAGGAAATGAAATTATTGATCAAGTTGAAAATCTTTGTATTGAAAGAGCTTTAAAACTTTTTAAATTAAAAGGAGATGGCCCATTCGCCACTAAGGCTCAGGGCCAAATATCTAAAGATATTTGGCACGTAAATGTACAACCTCTTTCTGGTAGCCCGGCTAATTTTGCTATTTATTCTGCTCTGGTACCTATTGGTGGGAAAATAATGGGGATGAAATTATCTTCTGGTGGCCATTTAACTCATGGGCACCCTGCTTCGATGACTGGAAAATTATGGACTTCAGTTCAATTTGAAGTTGATCCTAAAACAGAAAAAATTGATTATCAAGCATTAAAAGAATTAGCCATAAAAGAAAAACCTGATTTAATAGTTTGTGGTTTTACTGCCTATCCAAGAATAGTTGATTTTAAAAAGTTCAGAGAAATAGCTGATGCAGTAATTTATTCTGATGGAAGAAAAGGAGCAATTTTACATGTAGATATGTCTCACTTTGCTGGCTTGGTGGCTGGTGATGTTTACCCAAGTCCTTTTAAATATGCTGATGTGGTAATGACCACTACCCATAAATCACTTCGGGGACCAAGACATGCTTTAATTTTTGTTAAAAAAGACCCTAGAGAACTTGATAAAAAAATTGATAAAGTAATTATTCCAGGACTTTTTGGTGGACCGCATGAAAATACAATAGCCGCCGTGGCTGTGGCTTTGCAAGAAGCCATGGGTTCTAGTTTTAAAAAATATGCCAAGCAAGTAATTAAAAATGCTCAAGCTTTAGCTGGTGAATTAAATCGTTTAGGTTGGCATATTGTTTCTGGTGGCACCGATTCTCATTTGATTTTAGTTGATGTTTGGGGTAGCACAGGTAACCCTTCGAATTTCTCAGGGCGACCACTAAGTGGTCGACAAGCAAGTGAAAAATTAGAAAAAGCTGGAATTATTGTAAACATGAATACAATTCCAGGAGATACTCGAAAGCCAATGGATCCATCTGGAATCCGCCTTGGCACTTGTGCAGAAACAACTCGCGGTAAAAAAGAAAAAGATATGGTCGCTATTGCCAAGAAGATAGATAAAATTTTAAGAAGTAAATAATATGAAAATATATTTTTCGGGATTAACAAAAAGAATTATCAGAAATTATAAAAAATATTTTTAAGAAAAATAATTTATAAAAAATTTTTATGATAAAGAATAAGAAAGAAAAAGAATATAAAGATACAGTTTTTTGGTTTGATGAAATATCAAGCGAATGTTTAAATATTATTGAATCAAAAAAGAAAGAATATGGTTCAAGTGTTTGTAGGTATAGGCCTTCTTCTATTAGTGATAGAATTTTAACTAAACTTTCAAGAATTAGATCTATACAAGAGAAAAAATCAAATTTAATCAACGAATCAATTGAGGAAACCGTTACACATACAATAAATTATGTTCTTTTTAGAATTTGGAGATTACAAGAAAATAAAGACGTTAAAGTTATAAATTCTATCAAAATAAAAAAAATAATTTTTGAAATAAAAAAAATGTTGTTAAAGAAAAATCATGATTATGGAGAATCTTGGAAGAAGATGAGGGTTTCTGCCATAATTGATGAAGCATTAGTAAAAACTGATAGAATTATTAAAATGGAAAATTTTATAAAAAAAGATAATAAAAAATCTATAAAATTAAATCCAAAAATTTTAGATTCGCTTTTTGATATTACAAACTATTTAATTTTTGCTTTAATTCACATTAAAGAGGGGAAGGATCCAATGCAATAAAATATGCAAATTAAAATAAAAAAATTAAAAGAAGATGCGAAATTGCCTAAATATCATCACTTGGGAGATGTGGGTATGGATTTATATGCCATGGAAAGTATTACTTTACAGCCGATGGAGCATGTAAGAATTTGGCATGGTTTTGCTATGGAATTTTCTGAAGGTTATGCAGCTATTGTAAAAGATAAAAGTAGTATTTCTAAGGCTGGTCTTCATACCATGGGCGGAGTGTTTGATGCTGGTTATCGCGGAGAATATAATACTCATCTTGTTAATCTAAGCAGTGAACCATATACTATAGAGAAGGGGGATAAAGTTTCTCAATTAATAATATATCCAGTAGTTATTGCAGAGTTAGAAGAAGTTCAAGAATTATCAGAATCATCTCGAGGTGAAGGAGCATTTGGTTCAACAGGAAGAAAGTAAAAAGTTTATAAATATAAAGTTAAATGGACATTAAATATAAAATAGAAAATTTAATAAAAAAAGTTTTAGAAAATCTTAAGGTTGAAGTTAAAGATATAAACTTAGAGCATCCGGAAGATTTTAAAAATGGTGATTACTCCACTAATGTGGCTATGGTTTATGCTAAACAATTAAAAATGAATCCTAAAGAGTTGGCAGAGAAGATTGTAAATGAAATGAAAAGGATCGACTCCCTCAAAACCCTCCCCCTTATTAAGGGGGAGGGCAAGGGTGGGGGTTTAATTCAGGAAATTCAAATTGCTGGTCCAGGATTTATTAATTTTTACTTATCAAGAGAATTTTTTACAGCAAATATTGAAAATATTTTAAAACAAGGTGAAAACTGGGGGAAAAATAATTTATCTAAAGGTAAAAAAATTATGGTTGAATATACTCAGCCAAATCCTTTTAAACCTTTTCATATTGGGCATTTGATGAGTAATGCTATTGGTGAATCCATTTCTAGAATAGTTGAATTTTCTGGAGCAAATATAATTAGGGCAAATTATCAAGGTGATGTTGGTCCTCATATTGCTAAAGCTATTTATATTTTAATACAGGATGGTTTGCCTAGAGATGATTTATCTATATCACAAAAAGCTGAATATATTGGTTTATGTTATTCAAAAGGCAGTAATCTATATGACAGTGACGAAAATATTAAAAAAGAAATAACTGAAATAAATAAAAAAATTTATAACAAAAGTGATAAAAAAATAAATGAAATTTACAACTGGGGAATAAAAATAACCCTTGAATCTTTTGAGGAAATTTATAAAATTTTAGGTACAAAATTTGATAAGTATTATTTTGAAAGTCAGATGATCAATGAGGGCAAAAAAATTGTTTGGCAAAATTTTGGTGAAATTTTTGAAGAATCAGAAAAGGCCATTGTTTTTCATGGAGAAAAATATGATTCAAAATTACATACTCGGGTTTTTATTAATTCTCAGGGTTTACCTACCTATGAAACAAAAGAATTAGGTTTAAGTTTAAGAAAATTTAAAAAATCTTTTTGGCAAAAAAGTTTAGATTTATCAATTGTAATTACTGCAAATGAACAAGCAGAATATATGAAAGTAGTTCAAAAAGCAATTTCCGTAATACATCCTGATTTAGAAAAAAAGATGAAACATGTTGTCCATGGCATGATGCGTTTTGCTGAAGGCAAAATGTCTTCTCGTTTAGGTAATGTTGTCACCGGGGTGTCTCTTTTGCAGAATTCCATAAATGTTATTTTAGAAAAAGTAGCTGATCGAAATTTTTCTAAAGAAGAGAAAAATAAAATTTCAGAAATTGTAGGAGTTTCAGCTTTAAAATATTCTATTCTTCGATCTTCTTTGGGCTCAGATATTGTTTTTGATTTTGAAAAATCAATTTCTTTTGAAGGTGACTCAGGGCCATATTTACAATATACTGCTGTTCGAGCGAAATCTATTTTAGTTAAGGCTTTAGAAAAAAAAGTTATTTCTAAAATGCACGGATATTTTTCTACTAAAAAATTCCTCGTGTTCACGCCGTCGCGCTTTCAAGGTATTTCAGACACAACTTTTTTTTCACAAGAATCTCTTGAAAAAACTCTTCATCAATTTCCAGAAATAGTAGAAAAAGCATATTTAAATTTTGAACCACACCATATTGCTACTTATTTAACTCAACTAGCGAGTTCTTTTAACTCTTTTTATGTACAGAATAAAATTCTAAGTGAGGATAATTCTAATATTAAATATCATTTAAAACTTGTTCAAGCATTTTATCAAACTATGCAAAATGGGCTTTGGCTTTTGGGAATTCAAATTCCAGAGAAAATGTAAAGAATTAGTTTCTAGGGACTAGTTTCTAGTAGTTAGTTTTTAAATTATAAAAATTGAAATAAAAATCAAGCCCCATTTAAATCTTTCTAATTGTTAATTTTTTTGATAAGATTATAAAATATGAACAATGAAGAAAATGCCTCGACTAAGTTCGAGATAAGTAATAAATCAGAATCAGCGCTTCGCGAAGAAGCAATTTTAAAATTTTGGCAAGAAAATAAAATTTTTGAGAAAACCCTGAGCTCTTCGAAGGGTAAAAAAGGTAGATATGTTTTTTATGAAGGCCCTCCAACTGCTAATGGTAAACCAGGTATTCATCATTTAGAAGCCCGAGCGTTTAAAGACGTGATTCCTCGTTACAAAACAATGCAAGGTTTTCATGTTGCTAGAAAAGGAGGTTGGGATACTCACGGTCTTCCAGTTGAGCTTCAGGTAGAAAAAGAACTTGGCCTTACTTCTAAAAAAGAAATTGAAGAATATGGTATTGGGCCTTTTAATCAAAAGTGTAAAGAAAGTGTTTGGAATTATTTAGAATATTGGAATAAATTTACCGAAAGAATTGGTTTTTGGGTAGATCAAGAAAATCCTTATGTAACTTATCATAATAAATATATTGAATCTGTTTGGAATGTTATTAAAGAAGCTAATAAGCAAGGATTACTTTATAAAGATTATAAAGTTGTGCCTTGGTGTCCTCGTTGCGGAACTGGACTTTCTTCACATGAATTAGCTCAAGGGTATGAAACAGTAAAAGATTTATCAGTTTATGTTAAGTTTAAAGTTAAAAATCAAGAGAGTGTTTTTATTCTAGCTTGGACAACAACTCCTTGGACTTTGCCTGGTAATGTTGCTTTGGCAATAGGCGAAGAAATTATTTATATAAAAATTAAAAAAGAAAATGAATTTTATATTCTTGCTAAGGAAAGAATTTCAGTTTTGGATGGGGAATATGAAATTATAGAAGAATTTAAAGGTAAAGATTTAATTGGACTTGAATATGAACCACTTTATTTATTTACCCAAAACTTAATTTCTGGTTTAGAAAAAGAAAAATTAGTAAATGCTTATAAAATTTATAATGCTGATTTTGTAACAACCCAAGATGGAACCGGAGTTGTTCACACTGCAGTTATGTATGGACAAGATGATTTTGTTTTAGGAAATAAAATTAACTTACCAAAACATCATTTAGTTGGACTTGATGGTAAATTTTTTACTGGTACAGGTTTTTTAGAAAAAAGATTTGTTCGTGATGAAGAGGTGGCAGTTGATATTATTAAAGATTTAGCCGCTAGAAATTTACTTTTGAAAAAAGAAAAATATGAACACGCATATCCACACTGTTGGCGCTGTAAAACCGCTCTTATTTATTATGCTCGAGATTCTTGGTATTTAAAAATGACTTCTTTAAGAAACCAAATGGTTAAAGAAAACAAAGAAATAAACTGGGAACCAGATCATATTAAAGAAGGTCGTTTTGGTGAGTGGCTTCGGGAAATAAAAGATTGGGCAATTTCTCGAGAAAGATATTGGGGAACACCTCTTCCTATTTGGCATTGTGATAAATGTAATAAAGTTGAAGTATTTAATGGGATTGCTGATTTAAAAAGTAAAACAAAAAAATCTGGAAATAAATATTTTATTATGCGTCATGGAGAAGCACAAAGTAATTTAACTTTTAAAATTAGTTCTAAAAAAGATGATTTAGATAACTTAACGACCTTAGGAAAAAAACAAGTATTAGAGGCTACTAAAAAATTAAAAGATTTAAATATTGATTTAATTTTTGCTTCAGATTTTGTGCGCACAAAAGAAACAGCTGAAATTGTTTTAAAAGAATTAAATCTTTCAGAAGATCAAATTATTTTTGACTCTAGATTATGGGAACTAAATGCAGGTAATTATCAAGGTAAAAAATGGGCTGAATATCCTAATTTTTTTGAAAATGCCCAAGAAAAAGCGGAATCTCTTTTAGATGTTAAAAAAAGAATTTCTGAATTTTTATACGATATTGAAAAAAAATACCAAAATAAAAATATTCTTATTATCTCTCATGAATCAGTTGCTCGCTTGTCTTTTAGTACTGATTATTTAGATTTTAATTTTAAAAATATTTTAGATTATCGAAAAAAGTTTCCAGTTTTTCAAAATGCTGAAGTAAGAAAATTAGATTTTATTCCAATGCCTCATGATAATAATTTTAATTTAGATTTACATAAACCGTATATTGATCAAATTAGTTTGATTTGTGACCATTCGACAAGCTCAGGACAGACTTGTGGTGGAAAATTAGAAAGAACTAAAGAAGTAATGGATGTTTGGTTTGACTCTGGAGCAATGCCTTTTGCTCAAGACCATTATCCTTTTGAAAATAAAGATTTAATAGATAGTGGCAAGGGTTATCCAGCTGATTTTATTTCAGAAGCAATAGACCAAACTAGAGGATGGTTTTATACTCTTCATGCTGTTGGCTCAATTATGGGCAAAGGAAAAGCTTATAAAAATGTAATTTGTTTAGGCCACTTACTTGATGCTAGTGGCAAGAAAATGAGTAAGTCACTTGGTAATGTTGTTGATCCGTGGGTGATGATCGATAAATATGGAGTAGACACATTAAGACTTTGGATGTATTCAGTTAATCAGCCAGGTGAATCAAAAAACTTTGACGAAAAAACTGTTTCTGAATTACATAATAAAATTTTTAATTTACTTTATAATGTTTTAGCTTTTTATGAACTTTATAGAGATCCTTCATTAGAAAATAGCAACCATGAACCTAAAAATAATTTAAACGTTCTTGATATTTGGATTTTAAATAGATTTAAAGAATTAAATATTCTTTGTACTGAAAAATTAAATAACTATAAATTAATTGAACCAGTTAGGGCCATACGTGAATTTATTGACGATCTTTCAACATGGTATTTGCGTCGTTCACGAGAGCGTATTAAAGAAGAGGCAAGTCAATCCGCCTCCGCACAAAGCTATGGCGAGGCGAGAAAAACTTTATATTATGTTTTAAAAAATCTTGCTAAATTAATGGCTCCTTTTGCTCCATTCTCTGCTGAAGATATTTGGCAAAAATTAAAAAACAATCAAGACGAACAAAGCATTCATTTAGCCACCTGGCCAAAAATGTCAAAGGGCATCTTTGACAGAGTTTTTGGGGGGAAGAATGATAAAAAGATTATAAATGAAATGGAAAAGATTAGAAAAATTGTAACTTTAGGTTTACAGTCTAGACAAAAAGCTGGTATTCCAGTTAGGCAACCGCTCAATGAGCTAAAGGTAAAAAGTATAAAATTATCAGAAGAATATTTAGAATTAATTCAAGATGAGTTAAATGTAAAAGAAATTGTTTTTGATCAGAATCTTTCTGAAGAAATTGAACTTAATTTAGAAATTACCGAAGAATTAAAAAAAGAAGGGTGCTATCGTGAATTTGTTAGAGCAGTTCAAGGTTTACGCAAAAAAGCTAACTTAAATCCAAGTGATGAGATAGTTTTAGAAATTGAAACAGATAAAACTGGAGAAGAATTGTTAAAAAAGTTTGAAATTAATTTAATTAAAACAGTTAATGCAAAAAATATTAATTTTTCTGAAAACAATGGCGAGGAAATAAAAATTGATAATTTATTTTTTAAGATTTCTATTAAAAAATAAGATTATTTAAATATATTTAATTTATTTATTTTTATTTAGCGAACTTTATGCATCATATTTATCATACTGAAGGATTGATTTTGGGTAGTAAAAATTATCGAGAGGCTGATAAATATTTTCATATTTTTACTCGTGATCTGGGTATGATTTATGCTTCAGCTCAAGGAATTAGAAAATTATCTTCTAAGCTTCGCTTTGTTTTGCAGGATTTTAGCTACGCTAAACTAGATTTAGTTAAAGGAAAAGATTTTTGGCGAATAACCAGTGCTTCTAAAATTAATAAATTAGAGAAAGTTTCTAAGAAAAAAGAAACCCTAGAAATAGTTTTTAATATTTCTCAATTATTAAAAAGGTTAATCATTGGTGAAGATTTAAATAAAAAATTATTTGATGTTTTGTTAAACGGTTTATCTTTTTTAGAAAAATATGAAACAACTGAAGACTTAAAAAACATTGAAGCCATAATTGTTTTACGATTATTAAACAATTTAGGTTACATTGGTGATGCTAAAATAAACAAAGAAATTGTCAATTTACCCCTAGGAGAAGAATTAATACTTAAAACCAGTAAAAATAAAAAATTTATTTTTATGGAAATAAATAAAGCATTAAAAGAAAGCCATTTGTAAAATAGCACCCAAAAAGGTTATAATTAACAAATGTTAAATGATAGAGATAAATTAAATGGAATAGAAAAACTTAAAAATAAACTTTTCAGTAGAGATTATCAAATGGAAAATGATCACGTTGATCACTTTAGTAGTGTTCGTTTTAAAAAAGTAATTCCTGATTCTTGGCAAGAATCCGTTAAAGACAAAATGACCAAAACTCAAAAAATTTTTACTCAAAAAAGTTCTATTTTTAAAAAATTTTTTATTTTTTCAGTAGCCTTTTTTATCTTAGCTTTGCTTTATGGAGGCTATATGTTTTTTATAAAAGGCAATACTGTTTCTAATAAAAATATCGAAATTACTGTTTTGGGAAATTCTTTTGTTGCTGGAGGAGAAAGTCTTCCACTCCAAATTGAAATAGTTAATAAAAATAATTCAAATCTTTTATTATCTGATTTATTAATTGAATATCCTAAAAATTCTTCAGGAGATTTATCTAAAGAAACAGAAAGAATTAGAGAATCATTGGGAACAATTCCTGCTGGGGGAATTAAAAGTGAGAATATAAAAATAATTCTTTTTGGTGAGCAGGGTAGCATTAGGCCTATTAGAATTTCTTTAGAATATCGTTTAGAAGGTTCTAATTCTATTTTTGTCAAAGAAAAATTACATGAAGTTTCCATTAGCTCAGCCCCCATTAATCTTTTAATTGAAGGCCCCAGTGAAGTTAGCTTAAATCAAGATATAAATTTAAAAGTAAAAGTTAATTTAAATTCTACTAATTCAGCTTCTCAAATTCTTTTAAAAATGGATTATCCCATTGGCTTTGAATTTACCTCAGCCAGCCCTACTCCTTCTTTTGGCGACAATGTTTGGAATCTAGGTGATATTCAAGTAGGCTCTGAAAATGAAATTTCTATTTTTGGAAAAATGGCCGAAGTTTTTGATGGAGAAGAAAAAGTTTTTCATGTTTTTAGTGGTTCTCAGTCAAGCTCTGATAAATCATCCATTGGTATAATTTTTAATTCCTTAAGTCATAAAATTTTAGTTAAAAAACCTTTTATTGAAGCTAAGCTTTTTGTAAATAATTCTTATCAAAGAGAATATGTTGTTGATTCTAAAAATAAAATTACTGGGCAGGTTCGTTGGGTTAATAATTTAGATACTAAAATAAATGATTTAGAAATTGTTGCTAAAATAACCGGAAATATTATAAATGAAAAAAGTATAAATCCTAAAAATGGTTTTTATGATTCTTCCACTAAGAGTATTGTTTGGAATAAAAGTTTTGAATATAATTTTTCAGAAGTGGATCCGGGTGATAATGGAATAGTTTCTTTTGATTTTTTAACTTTCCCATTGTTTTCTTCAGTGGGTGGTATAGTTGCTGATCCTTCAGTTTATGTTGATATTTCTATTTCAGGTAAACAGCCCTTAGAAGGAAATGCTAGTCAAAAATTAGTAAATAGTGAATCAAAAGTTATTAAAGTTCTTTCTGATGTTGGTTTAGCAACCAAGGCTTTGTATTTCTCTGGTCCTTTTAAAAACTCCGGCCCTATTCCTCCTAAAAAAGAACAGGAAACTACTTATACTATTGTTTGGGCTATTTCTAACACTTCTAATAATCTTTCTAATGTTCAAGTTCGATCTTCTCTTCCAGCTTGGGTTAATTTTGTTGGTAATATTTCTCCTCCATCTGAAGATTTAAAATATAATAGTTCTTCTAAAGAATTAATTTGGAATATTGGAGCATTGTCTAGAGGTTCAGGAATTTCTCAAGAAGGTAGAGAAATAGCTTTTCAAATTTCACTTAAACCATCTATTTCGCAATTAAACACCTCTCCTGTTATTATTAATGAAACTGTATTAAGCGCTAAAGATGATTTTGCTAATGCTGAAATTAAAGTTTACCGAAATTCTTTAAATACCAGACTTTTAAATGACCCATCTTTTCCTACTTATGGTGAAATTGTTATTGAATAATATTTATTAATTTAAAAATTTTTAAAAATAAAAAAATGAAAAATAAAGATACAAATAAAGAATTAATGGAAAAAATTGTTTCTCTTTGTAAGAGAAGAGGTTTTATTTTTTCGGGTTCTGAAATTTATGGTGGTTTAGCTGGAACTTATGATTGGGGACATTTTGGCTTAGCCTTAAAAAATAATATAAAAAATTCTTGGTGGAAAAAGTTTGTAGATTCTCGAAGAGATATGTATGGAATAGATGCTTCAATTTTAATGAGACAAGAGGTATGGCAAAAAGCAGGCCATGTTGAAAATTTTGCTGACCCAATGGTTGAATGTGAAAAATGTAAAAAAAGATTTAGAACTGATCAAATTGAAAATAAAGAAAAATGTCAAGAATGTAAAGGAAATTTAGTAGAAGCTAAAAAATTTAATTTAATGTTTCAAACAAAAGTTGGGGTATCAGAAGACACTTCAGCTATTTCATATTTGCGTCCAGAAACAGCACAAGGAATTTTTGTTAATTTTAAAAATACAGTAGATGCATTTCACCCAAAACTTCCTTTTGGTATTGCGCAAATTGGTAAAGCTTTTCGTAATGAAATTACCCCAAGAGATTTTATTTTTCGGGTAAGAGAATTTGAACAAATGGAAATTGAATATTTTCTTCGAGCTGAGGATTGGGAAAAATATTTTGAATATTGGAAAAGTGAAATGCTTGAATGGATAGAAGAAGTTGGTATTGATATGGCAAAAGTTCATGACGTTGAAATTCCCGAAGATGATTTGGCTCATTATTCAAAAAGAACAGTTGATTTTGAATTTGAATATCCATTTGGACAGAAAGAACTTTTTGGTTTAGCCTATAGAACTGATTTTGATTTAAAAAATCATGGACTTGAATACTTAGACGAAGATCTTTCAAAAGGATCAGGTCAAGAAAAGATATTTCCACATGTCATAGAGCCAACTTTTGGTGTTGACCGAGCTGTTTTGGCAGTTTTACTTTCTTCTTACAATGAAGAAGATATAGAACGTCCATTTTTGAAATTAAAACCAAGTATTGCACCAGTTATTTGTGCTGTTTCGCCATTACTTAAAAATAAACCAGAGCTTGTTGATTATGCTAATGTTAAAGTATTTGCGCCACTTAAGGAAGAATTTGGTAGAGTAATTTGGGATGATAATGGCAATATTGGTAAAAGATATAGAAGGCAAGATGAAATTGGTACGCCATTTTGCATTGTAGTAGATTTTGAAACTTTAGAAAACGATACAGTGACCGTGCGAGATAGAGACAC
>CAZIWS010000002.1:23465-27564 GCA_964543175.1 uncultured Candidatus Saccharibacteria bacterium | reverse complement strand
TTTCAATTAATCCAGATGAAGTTGTTGCACTGGGAGCTGCTGTTCAGGCAGGTGTTTTAAAGGGCGACGTTAGAGATGTTTTACTTTTAGATGTTATTCCTCTTTCTTTGGGAATTGAAACTTTAGGTGGTGTAGATACTAAATTAATTGAAAAAAATACTACTATTCCAACTGCTAAGTCTCAAACATTTTCAACAGCAGCTGACAATCAAACTTCAGTTGAAATTCATATTGTTCAAGGAGAAAGACCTATGGCTTCAGACAATAAAAGTTTAGGAAGATTTATTTTAGATGGTATTCCTCTAGCACCCAGAGGAATGCCTCAAATTGAAGTTTCTTTTGATGTTGATGCTAATGGAATTTTAAATGTAACTGCTAAAGATAAAGCTTCAGGTAAAGCTCAATCTATTAAAATAGAAGCCAGCTCTGGTCTTAAAGAAGAAGATATTAAAAAAATGCAAGCAGATGCTGAGCTTCATGCTGAAGAAGATAAAAAGAAAAAAGAATTAATTGATGTTAGAAATACAGCTGAAATGTTGGCTTATACTGCTGAAAAAGCACTTAAAGATAATGAAGATAAAATACCAGCTGAGTTAAAAGATAGTGTTAATAGTAAAATTACTTCTTTGCGCTCTTCAAAAGATGGTGACAATATTGAAACTATTAAAAAAGCCACAGAAGAACTTTCAGCTGAAATGTCTAAAATAGGTGAAGTGATGAGCAAAAGTGGAGAAAATACTTCAGCCTCAACCTCTGCTGAAGAGCAAAATCCAGAAGTTAGAGAAGCAGAATTTAAAGAAGAATCATCTGAAAAAAAAGAAGATGAAGATAAAAAAGAATAATTATTTAAAAATAAATTTAGTTATTTACAAAAAGCCCCCTAGGGGGCTTTTTGTAAATCTTTATTTTTGGTATAATTAAAAAGTTATGGAAATATTAGATTTACCTAAAAATAAAGAATTAACTTATATTGGGCAGACAACTTATCGTGATAAAAATCAGCTTTTTGGAATTAAGCGTAAAGACAGACGTCAGCATGTTTATATTTTAGGAAAATCTGGTACAGGTAAATCTGCTTTAATGTTTAATATGATTATTCAAAATATTCAAAACGGAGATGGTGTTTGTATGGTTGATCCTCATGGAGAAAACGTTGAAGCAATTCTTTCGGCTATTCCTCCTCATCGAATGAAAGATGTTGTTTATTTTAACCCAGCTGACCCAGATTTTCATATCGGTTTTAATGTTTTAGAATTAATTGATCCTAAATATAAACATTTAGTTGCTTCTGGATTGATGGGTATTTTTACTAAAATTTGGGCAAATGCTTGGAGTGCTCGAATGGAATATATTTTAAATAATGCAATTTTAGCATTATTAGATACACCTGGGACAACCATGTTAGGTATTCCTAGAATGTTAGTTGATAAAGATTATCGTCAAAAAATTATTTCTAATTTAAAAGATCCAGTTATTAAAGCTTTTTGGATTCATGAATATGAAGCTTGGCAAGAAAAATTTAGAAATGAAGCAATTGCTCCTATTCAAAATAAAGTTGGACAATTTCTCTCTACTTCAATTATCCGAAATGTGGTTGGACAATCAAAAAGTACTATAAATATTTTTGACATAATGAATGAAGGAAAAATATTTTTAGTTAATGTTTCTAAGGGAAGAATAGGAGAAGATAATTCTTCACTTTTAGGTGGGATGTTAATTACTAAAATTCAACTAGCTGCCATGGAAAGAGTTCGTATTCCAGAAGATGATCGAAAAGATTTTTATCTTTATGTTGACGAATTTCAAAATTTCGTGACTGATTCTTTCGCTAGTATTTTATCAGAAGCTAGAAAATATCGACTAAATCTTACTGTGGCCCACCAATATACTGCTCAACTTGTTTCTGATAAAAGTTCGGCTGTTCGAGATGCAGTTTTTGGAAACGTTGGAACTATGATTGTTTTTAGGTGTGGAGCCGACGATGCTGATTTTTTAGAAAAAGAATTTGACCCTGAGTTTACTCCTCAGGATGTAGTAAATTTACCTAATTTTAAAATTTACCTTAAATTAATGATCGATGGAATTACCTCTAGGCCATTTTCGGCAAAAACATTAGCTCCTTTAGTTAAAGGAGGAAACATGGAAATAGAAAAAGAAGTTATTGAAACTTCTCGAAAATTATACTGTAAACCCAAAGAAGATGTTGAAAGAGAAATTAATAATTGGAGTGGTATGTCCTTAGGTGATGAAAATTTAACAGAAAAATTTCCTGCTATTTGTTCTATGTGTGCTCAAAAAACTAATGTTCCTTTCAAGCCAGAAGCAGGTAGGTCTGTTTATTGTAAAGATTGTATTTCTAAAATAAAATCAGGGGAAATGAGACCGATAAAAGGTTCTTTTAAAGAAATTAAGCAAGATGAAGTTAAATATTTTAAGCCATTATCTGATTTAGGTATAGAGTTTGAAAACAAAAATAATTCACCAGAAAAAACAAATATTCAAAATAATAAAACATTTGAAAATACAAATAAAAAAGATAATTTTATTACCCAAAACAAAAAAAATGTTTTTTCTAAGATTAAAAAAGTTTTCAATAAACAAAATAATGATTTTAATTTAAATCAAAGAAAAAAAATTATAAATAATAATTTTAATAATAAAAAAAATAAAACTATAGGCGAAAATACTGCGCTTAAAGAGATTTTAAATAAAACTCTTAATCAAGAAAAAATTTTTGAAGAAAAAAAAGAAAAAGTGTTTATACCAGAAAAACAAGTTATTTCATTAAATGATTTAAATAAAAATGTTTCATCTCCAGTATTTAAAAAAATACCAGACCGAGCCGCTTCTCCGGAAGATATGAATAAATTAAAAAATTTAATTTTAAACAAAGAAAAAGTAAATTTAAATAATGACCAAATTTTAAAAGAAGAAAATAAAGAAACAGAGCAGTCAAAAGAAAAAATTGAAAAACAACAACCTAATATTTCTACTTCACCAAGTGGCACAATTCGTGAAGTGCCTGAAGATGTTCTTAGGAAAATTTTAGAAGAATAAAAATGTCAAGGTTCAACCTTGACATTAAGCTTATTGTTTAAAAAATGATAAAAGAATGCCAAAATTGTAAAATATAATTTGAAATAACAGATGAAGATTTAAATTTTTATATTAAGATTTCTGTTCCTCCGCCGACTTGGTGTCCGGATTGTCGTTTTCAGAGGCGCTTAGCTTTTCGAGAATCTCGAACTTTATATACTGATGAATGTAAAAAATGTAACACTAAATTAGTTAGTATTTATAATCCTAAATTAAATATAAATGTTTATTGTAATAATTGTTGGTGGGGTGATAGTTGGGATTCAATAGATTATGCTCAAAATTATGATTTTTCAAAACCATTTTTCCAACAATTTTATGAATTAAGAAAAAAAGTGCCTAAAGAAGCTACTGGTTCTCGAAATTGCGAAAATTGTGAATTTTCCAATGGTGATGTTCGTTCTAAAAATTGTCTTTTAACATATGATTGCCTTGATTCAATTAATCTCTATAATTGTCAAATTGCCGTTTCTTCAAGAGATTCAATTGATGTTGATAGTTCTATGAGCGTTGAGTCGGGTTATTGTATGATTGCTTCCAATAATATTTATAATAGTAAGTTTATTTATAATTCTTATGAATGTTTAGATTCATCTTTTTTATATAACTGCATTGGCTGTTCTTCTTGTTTTGGTTGTGTTAATTTAAGACATAAAAAATATTATATTTTCAATCAACCATATTCTAAAGAAAATTATTTAAAAGAAATTAAAAAATGGGATTTAAGTTCTTATAAAAACATTTTAAAAGCCCAAGAAAAATTTTGGTTTTTATATTATCAAAAACCACATCGTTTTGCTTTGATTAAAAATTCAACTAATGTTACCGGTGAAGATATTATTAATTCAAAGAATTGTAAAAACTGTTTTTTTACTCGTTTTGGAATTGAAAATTGTAAATTTATTTTTGCTTGCGGTTTACTTTTAAAAGATAGTTATGATGCTACTTTTGGTGGAGATCGTTCTGAATTATTTTATGAAACTAATGGAGGGATGCAGTCTCA
>CAZIWS010000002.1:0-23455 GCA_964543175.1 uncultured Candidatus Saccharibacteria bacterium | reverse complement strand
ACTCGAGCTGCTTTAAGTTGTCGTGATAATCAATATTGTGATAGAAACTTTAACTCTAATAATTTATTTGGTTGTGTTCATTTAAAAAACAAACAATATTGTATTTTAAATAAACAATATGAAAAAGAAGAATACTTTAAAATGGTGGAAAAAATAAAACAACATATGAATGATATGCCTTATGTAGATAAAAAAGGCAGAATTTACAAATACGGGGAATTTTTTCCAAGTGAATTATCTTTTCATGAATATAATTATTCTTGGGGAAATAAATTTGCACCCTTAAGTAAAGAAGAAGCTTTAAATCAAGGTTTTAATTGGCTTGAAGAAGATAAAGAATATCAAATTGATATAAAAAATGAACTTTTACCTGATTTAATTGGAGAAGTTAAAGATGATATTTTAAATAAAAAAATTGAATGTGCGCATTTAAGTATTAACTGTAATCATGAGTGTACTAAAGTTTTTAAAATTTTACCAAATGAATTAGCTTTTTATCGAAAAATGAATTTAGCTTTACCTAGGCTTTGTCCGCACTGTCGTCACTATGAAAGAATAAAAACTCTTCATCCAATTAAATTATGGGAAAGAAGTTGTATGAAAAATAATTGCCCTAATAAATTTCAAACAGCAATTTCACCAAATAGTCCAGAAATAGTATACTGCGAAGAATGTTACAAAAAAGAAGTTTATTAACCCCATAGGCAAGACCTATGGGGTAGTTTATAAAGTAGGAAGTTCATAAAGTAAAAAAAATGAAGAAAATAAAATTATTAAAATATGTTTTACCAATTTTATTTAAAAGAATAAAATTTAAAATCAAAATTTGGTATTTGAGAAATTTTAAATAGGTTATTATTTTTGTTTGAATAATGGCTTATTTTATAGTAAAATAAGGTAGTATTAAATTAAATTTTATGTCAAAACCAAATCGAGTTCAAATAGTTAAATATGCTCCACCGCCACCAGAATTACCTGTTTTTGGAAGAGTAGAACCAGAGGATGTTTCTTTTATTGGGAAAACTAATTATGTAGCTTCTTTAGAAGAAAAAAAATTTATTTTTGGTATAAAGAGAATAGATCGCCGTCGTCATTTATATATTATCGGCAAATCAGGAGTAGGTAAAACCAAATTATTAGAACTTTTTATTCGTCAAGACGTTACTTATGGTCATGGTTTATGTTTAATTGACCCCCACGGTGATGTTATTGATGCTATGTTAGACTATATTCCTAAAAATAGAATTGAGGATGTTTGTATTATTGATCCTTCAGATATAGATTTTCCTGCTTCCTTTAATCCTTTAGCTAATGTTGATCCCATGTTTAAGTTTCAATTAACTCAAGGATTAATTGAAGTTTTTCAAAAACAATTCGGTGCTAATTGGACACCTAGATTAGAGCACGTTTTTCGTTTTACTTGTTTGGCTTTACTTGATTATCCTCATGCTACCATGCGAGGTATGATTTCCATGTTAACTGATAGAAATTATCGTCAAAAAGTAGTTGAATATATTACTGATGATATGGTTAAAAGATTCTTTGCAATTGAATTTGCTGATTGGTCTGAAAAATTTGATACTGATGCTATTATTCCTTTAGTTAATAAATTAGGTCAATTTTTATCAGATCCACTGCTTAGAAATATTTTTGGACAAAAAGAAAATAAAATTGACATGAGTAAATTAATGAATGATGGAAAAATTATTTTAATTAATTTATCTAAAGGAAGACTAGGGGAGGAGAACTCTTCTTTTTTAGGTTCAATTTTTTTAACTAAAATTAAACAAGCTGGTATGGAAAGAGCGGCAATTCCAGAAAAAGATCGTAAAGATTTTTATCTTTATGTTGATGAGTTTCAAAACGTAGTTACTCAAACTTTTGAAAATATCTTATCAGAAGCTAGAAAATATGGCTTATGTTTAACAATTGCTCATCAGTATGTTGGTCAAATACTTTCAAAAGTTCACCAAGCAGTTTTAGGAAACTGTGGAAGTATTATTTCTTTTAGAATAGGGGGAGAAGATGCTGTAAAAATGAAACCTGAATTTTCTCCTATTTTTGATGTTAAAGATTTAATTAATTTAGCGGTAACAGAATTTTATGTAAAAATGACAATAGATGGTGAATCCTATGATCCATTTTCAGCTGAAACCTTAAGAGTATTGGAACCTACTCATACCTCTTATCGAAAAGAAATTATTCAATCTTCTCATGAAAAATATACCATTCATAAAGATGCGGCTGCTAAATTAATTGCAGAAGAAGAAGCTTCTATTATTCGAAGTTCTGAAGAAAAAGCAATTATTGAAGGTAAAGGTAAAAAAATAAAAAATAAAGAAAAAAAGTCTTCAGGTGAAGATATTTCTGAAGAATCAAATGAAGAAGAAGTAGATTCAAAACAAGAAGCTGAGCCTATGATATAAATTAGTTTCTAGGTTCTAGTAAACTAGGTTTTAATATATGGAAAAAAGTTGCTTTAAAATTCTTATTGAGTATAATTAAAAACTAATAATAAATAAAAATATGAGTAAAGATTATTATAAAATTTTAGGAATAGAAAAAAATGCCTCAAAAGATGAAATAAAAAAGGCTTTTTATAAATTAGCTCAAAAACACCATCCAGATAAAAAAGGCGGAGATGAAATTAAATTTAAAGAAGTAAATGAAGCTTATCAAACTCTTTCTGATGAAAATAAACGTTCTAAATATGATCAGTTCGGTAGTGGCTTTGAGAATATGGCAGGACAGGGCCAAGGTTTTGGAGGATTTTCTGGTTTTGATTTCAGTAATTTTTCACAAGGATTTAATGGCGGAGTAGAATTTGATTTAAATGATATTTTCAGTGATTTTTTTGGGGGAGGAATGAGTGGAGGAAATAGAAATCAAAAAAGAAGAGGTAGAGATATTTCAACCGAGATGCAGATTTCTTTTCAAGATTCTATTTTTGGAGTTACTAGAAAAGTTTTAATTACCAAAAATTCAACTTGTTCTATTTGTGAAGGCAGGGGTTCTAAGAGTGGTACAAAAATGGAAACCTGTAAAAAATGTAATGGGCAAGGTAAGCTTCATGAAGTTAAGAGAACAATTTTAGGATCTATTTCAACTGCAAAAATTTGTGAATCTTGTTTTGGTTCTGGAGAAATACCAAAAGAATTTTGTGAAAAATGTAAAGGTTCTGGTGTTTTAAGACAAGAAGAAGAAATTGTTATTAATATTCCAGCTGGCATTAGAGATGGAGAAATGATTCAAATGACCGGTAAAGGAGAAGCTGTTTCAAAAGGAATTTCAGGAGATTTATATATAAAAATTAATGTATTATCTCACCCTGTTTTTCAAAGAGAGGGATATAATTTAATTATGAATTTAGATTTAAAACTTTCCGATGCTTTATTAGGACTTGAATATCCTATTAAAACTTTAGATGGAGAAATAAAAGTAAAAATTCCAGAGGGGGTTAGTGTTAATGAAATATTAAGAGTAAAAGGAAAAGGAGTTCCATTTAATAAAAACAAAAGAGGTGATATTTTAATTAAATTAAATATTAAAATGCCTAATAAATTAACTCGTAAATCTAGAGAGCTTATTGAAAAACTAAAAGAAGAAGGAATTTAAAATATAAAAAATTTATGCTTCCAGAGAAAATTATAATTTTAGGAGTAATTGTTAATTTAGTGTTTTCTATTTTTTATGTTAAAAATATTTTAAAAGGGAACACTAGACCTAATTTAATTTCTTGGACAATCTGGATGCTGGCTCCCATGGTTGGTTTTTTCTTATTATTAAAAGGTGGAGCAACTTGGTCTGCTTTGGCTGTTTTTATGGCTGGCTTTGGTCCCTTTTTGGTAATAATTTTTTCTTTGTTTAAAAAAAATGCTTTTTGGAAAATTAATTTTTTTGATTTAGTTTGTGGACTTTTTTCAATCATTGCAATTGTTTTTTATTTAATTACTAAAAACTTAACTCTTGCTATTCTTTTTGCAATTTTTAGTGATTTATTAGCTTATTTACCAACTTATTTAAAAACATGGAAAAATCCTGAAACAGAAAATTTTTCTGTTTACTTTGGTGGAATTTTTAATAATATTATTGCTTTGCTAATTATTAAAGATTGGTATTTTTATATTTATATTTTTTCTGTTTATTTAATAGTTGCTAATTTAATAGAAATTTCTTTTATTTATAGAAAAAAATTTTTTAAATTAAAATCTATTTTTAAATTTATCAGTAATTATTGAATAAAAAAGTTGAGCTGCAGAATATTCTGTCAAAACTGAATCTTTTTGAGGAGAAACTTCAACAATGTCAGCTCCTATTAATTCTTTTTGATTAATAGATTTTTGGATAAGTTCTAAAGTATAATACCAATCTAAACCACCTGGAACAGGTGTTCCAGTTCCGGGCATAAAAGAGGGGTCAAGACCATCCACATCAATTGAAATATAAAGATATTTTGTTTTTATTGAATCAATAATTTCTTTAATTTCTGGTATTTTTTTATGCCATTCAAAAACTTTTACATTATTTTTAGGATTAGTAAAATATTGATACTCATTTTTATCATAGGTTCGAATGCCAACTTGTAATAAATTAAAACCTAATTCTGATGCTCTACGCATTACACAAGAATGAGCAAATAAACTTGGTTTTTTACTATAATCACTGTCGTCATTTCTTAAATCGCAATGAGCGTCAATTTGTAATATGGTTACTTCTTTAGGATTGTATTTTTGAGCTAAAGCTTGGAAAAATCCAATTGAAACTGAATGCTCTCCACCTAATAAAAAAACAAATTTATTTAAATTTAAAAATTTTTGACTTTCTTCTTTTATTTTTTGAATTGCTTTTTCTGGTGTTAATTTATTTATATTATTTAAATTTTTATGAGCAATTTTAAGATAATCTATTGTTTCAACTTTAAATTGACGATCAAAAAATTCTAGTTTTTCATTTAAACATTTTACTATTGCTTTAGGGCCATTAATTGTTCCTTTTTTAGAAGAAGCAGTTTTTTCATAAGGGACTGACAATATTACAATATCAGCCTCATTTATTTTTTTTGTATTTATTATTGATTTCATGATATTATTTTTAATATTAACATTTTAAAACTTTAAAGCAAAAATTGCAATTTTAAAAAGATTTGTTATTATATTAAAATAACTTAATAATTATCGAGAGTGGTAGAATTTTCTTAATATTATAAAAAGAAAACGAGAATTGGCTCGAATACCACAGCAACCTGTCTTAAATTTAAGTGAAGGATAAGGTGCTAAATCCAACCAGCCCATAAGTGGCTGGAGAGATATGTTTACATCTAGTCAATGTAAAAATACATTTCTCTAAATTTTAGAGATTTTTTATTTTAAAAATATGAATATAAAAACAGCTGAATTTATAAGCCCTAAGCATCCAGATAAAATTTGTGATTTTATTGCCGATTCTATCTTAGATGCTTATTTAGAAAAAGATAAAGACAGTAGGGTGGCCGTTGAGGTTATGGGTGGCCATAATTTGATTTCTGTTAATGGAGAAATTAGCAGTAAAGCAAAAGTTGATTTAAAAGCATTAATTCAAAAAATAGTTGGTAAGAATTTTATAATAAAAATTAATTTATCAAAACAAAGTGCTCAAATAGCTAATGGAGTTGATAGTGGTGGAGCAGGAGATCAAGGAATTATGAAGGGCTATGCCACTTCTAAAACAAAAAGCATGATGCCTCAAGAATATCAAATAGCTAGAAATTTGTGTTTTAAAATTTATCAGAAATATCCCTATGATGGTAAAACTCAAATAACTCTTGAAAATAATAAAATAAAAACTGTGGTGGTTAGTTTTCAGAATACAAAAAACAAAGAATTACTAAAATTAGTAAAAAAGATTATTGAAAAAGAAAAAAATTTTTTCTCTCAAAAAAATAAAATTGAATATTTTATTAATCAAAGTGGCGAATGGGATATTGGTGGTTTTGATGCTGACACAGGACTATCGGGTAGAAAATTAGTTATTGATAATTATGGACCAGAAATTTCAATTGGTGGGGGTTCTTTTTCTGGAAAAGATTACACTAAGGTTGATCGAAGTGGTGCCTATATTGCTAGAAAAATTGCTGTTGATTTTGTTAAACAAAAAAAAGCAAAAGAGGTTTTTGTTAAATTAGCTTATTGTATTGGAAAGCCGGAACCAGTTATGGCTATTGCTATTTGTGATGGCCAAGAAGAAAAAATAGATTTAAAAAAGTATGATTTAACTCCTAGGGGAATAAAAAAATTATTGAAATTAGATAAAATAAATTTTTCAAAAACTTCTCAATGGGGACATTTTGGCCGGGGATTTAATTGGGATAAATAGAAAAAATCTCAATATTCCCATACCAGGTATGGGAATATTGTTTTTAAATTTTATTTATTTCAAAACCGGATTCAGAATCTTTGATTTCATAGCCGAGAAGATTAATTTCTTTTCTTAATTCATCTGATTTTTGATAATCTTTTTCTTTTCTAACTTTTTCTCTTTCTTGAGCTAAATTTAAAACTTCTTCTGGAATAGTTTCTACTTTTAAATTTTCTAAACCTAAACCTAAAACTTTATCAAAGTCTAAAAGAGTTGCTTTACGATCAGCTAAAGATAAGTTTTCATCTTTAATTAAATCCCATATTAAAACTAAAGCTTTGGGTGTATTTAAATCATCTGATAAAAATGATTTAAATTTAGCTTGATACTCTTTATTTATCTCCCCAATAGCTTCTCCAAGCCCTAAATATAGCTTATATAAGCGTTTTAAGGCTATTTCTGCTCCTTCTAAGGCTTCCCAGTTGAAATTCATTTTACTTCCATAATTAGCCATTAAAATGAGAAATCTATATGAAATTGGATTGATATTTTTTTCTTTTAAATCATTTAATTTCAAAAAACTACCAGCTGATTTTGCCATTTTTTTATCACCAAATAAAACCCATTCATTGTGCATCCAATATCGAACAAAAGGTTTTTTCCCGGTAGCACATTCTGATTGAGCAATTTCATTAGTGTGATGAACATCTATATGTTCTATACCCCCAGTATGAATATCAAATTGTTCTCCTAAAAATTTTAAACTCATGGCCGAACATTCAATATGCCAACCGGGGAAACCTTGACCAAAAGGGGAAGGGAATCCAATTGAAATTAATCCTTCGACAAGCTCAGGATTAGTGTTCTTTGGAACACTAAATTTCCAGAGAGCAAAATCTTCTGGATTTCTTTTTTCAGGATTTGTTACAATGCGAGTTTCATTTTCATCATGAATTCTTTTTCCACCCCAAAGTACACCATAGTCTGGCATTTTTGAAGTATCAAAATAAATCCCATCACTTGTTTTATAAGTAAAATTTTTTTCTGTTAATTTTTGTATTAACTCAATATCTTCTTTTACATAGTCACTGGCAAAATAAAAACCATCTGCTAATTCTATATTTAAAGATTTTAAGTCTTCTTTAAATTTTTCTGTATAAAACTCGGCCAACTCTCTCATATTTTTTAAATTTAATTCTTTGTTTTCACGCAAAAGTGCTTTTGTCATTTTGTCTTCGCCGTGATCAGCATCACTACTTAAATGACCAATGTCAGTAATATTCATAACTTGTAAAACATTAAAATCAAAATACTTTAAAGTTTTTTTTAAAATGTCAGTAAAAATATAAGCTCGTAAATTTCCTATATGAGCATAGTTATAAACTGTCGGTCCACAGGAATACATTTTAACCTCACCTTGTTTTAAGGGAATAAATTCTTCTATTTTTCGGGAAAGAGTATTGTAAAATTTAATAGTCATTTTTAAAGAATATCTTGTTTAAATTCATTTCGATAAATTGAAATTAGGGTAAAAAGTAAACTTAAAACCAATGGCCCGATTAATATTCCTACTGGACCTAGAAGACTTATTCCTCCTAATACTGAAAAAAGAATTAAAAAAGGAGGTATGTTTACTCTATTACCAATAACATAGGGACTTAAAATATTATCAACTAAACCAACAATAACAGCTGCCCAGAGAGCAAAGCCAATTGCTGGAAAAATTTGACCGCTTAAAAATAAATAAGCAATAGCAGGAACAGAAACCAAAGCAGTTCCAATAGAAGGAATTAAAGAAGAAATTCCGGCTATTACTGCCCAAAGTGCTGCATTAGGAACTCCAAAAATTGTTAAACCAACGCCCATTAAAATACCTTGTATTAAAGCAATAAGCAGAGAGCCCTTAATAACACCATTTATTGTGCCAGAAAGTCTTTTAATAATTTTTTTGTCATCTTTGTCTGAAAGAGGACTTAATGTAATTAATGCTGACTTCCATCTTTCGCCATCTTTTAAAAGATAAAAAATACTTAATAAAACCAATAAAAAAGAAAAAATTGTAGTTAAGGTTGAACTAAAAATTTTAGCAATATTATTAGTTAAAGAAGAAATTAATGCTGTTATTCTTTCATTTATATCAAAATTTATTCCATTAGGTAAAAATGAATTAATTGAATTTCCAATTGAACTCAAGGTTGTTGTTATTGTTTGGCCACTATTTATTTGATTATAAAGATCTTGTGATTGGGTAAAAACAATTGAGCCAATTCCAAAAAGAGGAATACAAACTATAAAAAAGAAAAATAAAACTACTAAAAAAGCAGAAAAATAACTAGGAATTTTTTTTCTTAAAAGCCAATTATATAAAGGATACAAAACTACTGCAAAAGAAGCTCCTAAAATAATGACCATCCAAAAGGGTTTAAAAATAAAAAAAGTAAAAACTAAGGTTAATAATAAAAGAATATAAAAAAAGTTTCTTTCTATTGTTTTTGTTTGCATAATTAAATTATAACAAAAGTCTCTTTTTTTTACCACAATGGGGCTTTTAAAAATTAAAGACTTGCTTTTTATCTATATTTTGTTAATATAGTATTTATGGAATTTGCAGTTATAAAAACAGGCGGTAAACAATATAAAGTCTCTAAGGGAGATGTTATTTCTATTGAAAAACTTAAAAAAGTTATTTCTAAAGAAGTTAAAAATGAAAAAATAGAAAAAAATCATAAAATAGGAGATAAGGTTATTTTTGATGAAGTTTTATTGGTGGATGATGGTAAAGATACAACCATTGGAACTCCTTATATTAAGGGCGCAAAGGTTGAAGCTGAAATATTAGAAATTGGAAAAGCGCGCAAGGTTTTGGTTGTAAAATATAAACAAAAATCTCGTTATCTTCGTAGAAATGGGCATCGTCAGCCATTTTTTAAAGTAAAAATTAACTCAATAAAATAAAAAATCCTACCTAATTAGATAGGATTTTTTATTGTCTATTTTTAAAAGCATTTTTTAAAGTTTCATTATCTGAGTATTCTAGTTCTGTTCCAGTTGAAAGGCCTTTTCCTAAAGAGGATATTTTTATATTTTTATCTTCGCAAATATTTTTTATTTGATTTCGAATATAAGAATCTGTATGTTCTCCTTGGGGATTAATAGTAAAGGCTAAAATAATTTCTTTTAAATTTGTTTCTTTTTTTATTTTATCTAAAAGTTCATTTATTCTTATTATTTTTTTAGTATTTTTTTCAACAATTGAAATTAAATTTCCTAAAATAAAATATTTCCCATGATATACTCTGCTTTTTTGAATACTTTCTAAATCTGAATCTTTTTCAATAACCATTAAAAGAGTAGAGTCGCTATTTAAATTTTTACAAACACTGCAGACAAGGGCCTGTTTATTTTTATTTAAAAAAAAGGAATAACATTCTTTACATTGCGATATTTCTTTTTTTAATTCTAAAATATTTTTAGCTAAATTTTCTGAATAATTAGAATTTCGATGCATTAAAAAATAAACAAAACGTTTTGCTTGTCTTTCGCCAATACCTGGAAATTCTTTAAATATTTCTGTTAGTTTTTCTACAATATCCATATTTTGATTATAGCATACAGTACTTATAGAGAAGAATTTTTTTTCTATTAAGTAAAAATTAAACTAAAACTGGTCTAATTCATCTGAAATTTTAGAAGCTGAGAATTCACTGACGCTACTTTTTTCTAAGCTTAAGAAAGTAGTTGTTTTTTCATCAAAATATAATTCTATTTTGCCAGTTGGGCCATTTCGGTGTTTTTCAATTAATATTTCAGCAATATTGGTTTTTTCTGATTCATCTTTACCTTTATCTTCACGGTGAATAAACATAACTACATCGGCATCTTGTTCAATAGATCCTGAGTCACGCAAGTCAGATAAACGAGGTTTGCCACCACGAGACTCAACTGCTCGAGAAAGCTGAGAAAGAGCTAAAACTGGAACATCTAATTCTTTAGCCAAGCTTTTTAAGGATCTAGAAATTTCAGTAACTTGATTTACCATTGAATCATAATTTTTAGATGTGGTCATTAATTGTAAATAATCAACGATAATTAAATCTAGTCCTTTTTCAGCTTTTAATCTACGAGAGATAGCTTTCATTCGTACAATTGAATTTCCCGGCTGGTCATCAATATAAATTTTTGCTTTAGATAATTTATCTAAAGAATCTCTTAGTTGAGTAAATTCTCTGTCAGCCGTAAGTCTGCCGGTTCTTAAATTCCAAGCATTTACTCTTGATTCGGCGGCCAACATTCGATCAACTAATTGCTGAGAAGACATTTCTAAAGAAAAAATTCCTATTGATTTTTCATGTAAAATAGCGGACATTCGAGCAATATCTAATGCTAGGGTTGTTTTTCCCATGGAAGGTCTGGCAGCTAATATAACTAAATCAGAATTTTGCAAACCAGAAAGTAAATTGTCTAAATCTCTAAAGCCAGTTGGAATACCACGCAAAGCACCTTTGTGTTCGTGTAATTTTTCTAATCTATCAAAAGCTTTAGGTAATTCTTCTTTTAAACTAGTAAATTTTTGATTTTTAGGAGAAGAAACAACACTAAACATTTTTTTCTCAGCTAAATCTAAAATGTCATCTAATTGATTTTCATTTTCTTCGAAAGCTAATTCAGAAACATAATCAGCAGCATCTATTAAATTTCTCAAAATTGATTTTTTTTGAACAATATTAGCATAATGTTTTACATTAGTAGAAGAGGGAACTAGATTTACTATTTCAGCTAGATATTGATTTCCTCCAATTGCTTGAATCATTTTTTGTTCAGTTAATTTAGCTGAAAGTGAAAGCATGTCTATTGGTTCATTTTTAGAAGCTAAATCTAACATCGCTTTAAAAATTATTTTATGTTTTTCAACGTAAAAAGATTCCGGGATTAAAATATCTTCTATTTCTTGAATGGCATCTTTTCTTAACATAATAGAACCTAAAACAGCTTTTTCTGAATCAATATGTTGAGGAGGAATTCTTAATTCATTTTTTTTTATTTTATTCATTGAGGTTATTTTATCACAGACTTTAAATAGGCCAAATTAAAAAAGTTAGTAAAATGTTATTAAGATGGGGAAAGCTAAATACCCTTAAAAAAGCTTTATCCTAAAAACTAAATATGATAATATAGATAGATGGAAAAGAAAATTTTTTTATCAGCCGTAAAACCAACAGGGGCTCCACATATTGGAAATTATTTTGGAGCCTTAAAACAATTTATTGAGTTTTCTCAAGAATATCAAGGTTATATTTTTATTGCCGACTATCATGCTTTAAATTTTATTCAAAATAAAGAAGAAATGAAAAAAAATATTATTGGTATTCTTTTAGATTATTTAGCTATTGGTTTAAATCCAGAAAAAATAATTATTTTTAAACAATCTGACATAAGTGAACACACTGAACTTAGTTGGATTTTTAATTCAATTACTACGATGCCATATTTAATGCGTGCCCATGCTTTTAAAGACGCTGAAGCAAGAAATAAAGAAATTAATGTTGGCACTTTTGCTTATCCAATGTTAATGGCCGCTGATATTTTACTTTATAGTCCTGATATTGTACCTGTTGGTCAAGATCAAAAACAACATGTAGAAATTGCTCGAGATGTGGCTCAAAAATTTAATCGTATTTTTGGCGAAACTTTTAAACTACCGGAAGATAAAATAATTAAAGAAGTAGCTATTGTTCCTGGGATTGATGGCCAGAAAATGTCTAAAAGTTACAATAATCACATTCCTCTTTTTGCTGAATATGAAGAAATAAAAAAAATAGTTATGAGCATAGTAACTGATTCTGGAAATGAAATTCCTTTAAATGTTTATAATATTCACAAGTTGTTTCGACCTGAAAAAGAGTTAAAAGAAATTTATGAAAATAAAAAAGGCAAGTATAAAGAATTAAAAGAATTATTAATTGAAGATATTGAAAATTTTATTCGTCCTTTGCGAGAAAAAAGAAAAGAATTAGAAAAAGATATTCCAAAAGCTTTAGAAATCTTAAAACAAGGAAGTGAACAAGCTAAAAAAATAGCTAGTTTAAAAATGAAAGAAATTCGTGAAAAAATTGGCACACAAATTTACTAAAAACACAAAATTAAAACAAAAAAAACTTAATTTGACATTAAGTTTTTTTTGTTTTATTATAGGGTTAATAAAATCTTTGAAATAATAACCCCAAAAAAAATTAAAAAAAATGAAAAGAAAATTATTAATTCTAGCCTCTAGGGGTAGCGAAAATTTTGTTACTGAAATTATTAAAAATTTCAATAATGACCCAGAGTGTGCTGAAGAAATCACACAAGTTGCTTGTCTAATTGAGGATTTCTACAACGGAGAAATAGGAGTAGAGATACTAAACTCAGTTAAGGGCTCAGAAGTTTTTGTCGTTAAAAACTTTAAAACAGGGAATATCAATAATGATATTATTGAAGTTTTGCTTATTGGTGATGCTCTAAAAAGAGCTGGCGCTTTAGAAATTAATTTAATTCTTGGGCATTATGTTTATGCTCGACAAGAAAGAAGAGAAAAAAACAAAAAAAATCGACACAAAAGGAGACCCATTTCAGCAAGAGTCATGGCTAACCTCTACAGTCTGTATTATAATGGTATTATTGTTTTTGATCTTCACTCAGAACCCATAGAGGGATTTTTTGACGGAGTAAAAATAGATAATGTTATTCCCGTCAAAATTTTTACAGATTACCTATACGAAACTGGTGATCTAAAAAGAAAATATAATTCTGAGGACGAAATGCCAGTTTTAGTTGCACCAGACTCCGGTTCTTTTAAGAAAGTTGCTGATTACGCAGAAGATTTAAAATTAAACTATGCAATTGTTAATAAAATTAGAATCAATGGTAGTGAAATTAAATCTGAAAGCTTAGTTGGTAATGTCAAGGGAAAGAAATGCATAATTATTGATGACATAACTGTTACTGGTGGAACCATTATCAATGCCAAAAAAATTCTAATTGAAAATGGGGCAACAGAGGTTTTGGCAATTATTTCTCATTTTGAAGCAAAAGACGAACAAGCTATTAGAAAAATTGCTGAAGCTGGATTTACTAAGTTCTTAATAACAAATTCAGTTATTTATCCTGATTTGTTAAAAGATTTTTCTGTTTTCAAAATTCTTTCACTTGAAATGATTACAGCTAAAATTATTAGGAACATAAATAAAGGACAATCTCTTCAAGAGATTGTCTATAAAAAAAATTAACACACATGTTTTATGATAAAGCCGCTGAAAGGAGCGGCTTTTTTTCTTGTTTTTTTTGTGATATATTTAAAAGATGAAAAATAGAATTTATATTAAAGATTTAAAAAATAATATTAACTCCGAAATTATAATTGCCGGCTGGGTAGATGTTAGGCGAGATCAAGGAAAAATGGTTTTTTTTGATTTACGAGACATGACAGGTAAAGTGCAATGTGTTACTTTGCCGAATCATATTGAAGCAATAGAAAAAGCAAAAGAAATTCGTCCAGAATGGGTTTTGAAAATAACTGGTTTAGTAAATCAACGTCCAGAAAAAGGCAGGAAGTTAAATTTCTTAAATGGTGAATTAGAAATTGAAGTTTTAAAAATTGAAATTTTAAATAAAGCAGAAACTCCGCCTTTCCCAATAAATCAAGATTCTTTTGAGGAACCACTAAATAATTTACCACACATGTCTGGACCCGTTGGTTGTTTTGAGCAAGCTAAAGAAGAGATTAGATTAAAGTACAGATATTTAGACTTACGAAGAAGCAGAATGCAAAAAAATATTCGCAACAGACATAAAGTAGTTAAATTTATTCGTGACTATTTAGATAAAGAAAATTTTATTGAAATTGAAACTCCAATTTTATCAAAATCAACAGCTGAAGGCGCGAGAGATTTTATAGTGCCTTCAAGGTTGGACCAAGGTAAGTTTTATGCTCTACCTCAAGCACCACAGCAATATAAACAATTGTTAATGGCTTCTGGAATGGAAAAATATTTTCAATTTGCAAAATGTATGAGAGACGAAGATCTAAGAGGAGATAGACAACCAGAATTTACTCAATTAGACTTAGAAATGAGTTTTGTTGAAAAAGAAGATATTTTAAATTTAAATGAAAATCTTTTAATTGAGATAGTAAAAAAACTATATCCTGAAAAACAAATTCAAGAAATTCCTTTTCCAAGAATTTCATATAAAGAAGCTATGGAAAAATATAAAACTGATCGCCCTGATTTAAGAAAAGATAAAGAAGATAAAAACCTGCTTGCTTTTTGTTGGATAATTGATTTTCCATTTTTTGAGCCGGTTTCTGAAGAAAACAAACAAAATCTTTGGAATACAGAGAGTACTGTGCAAGCCGAAGCCTTGGCGAAGGCTTGGACATTTACTCATAATCCATTTTCAGCTGCTCAAATTCAATTTAAAGAAGATTTATTAAATAAAAAAAATATTGCTAATATTTTAACTGATCAATATGACATTATTTTAAATGGCTATGAATTAGGTGGTGGCTCAATTAGAAATCATCAACCAGAAGCACTATTGGCTGTTTATGAAATTATGGGAGTTAAAAAAGAAGAAATAGAAAAAAATCTTTTCTACATACTCGAAGCATTTCGTTCGGGGACTCCTCCACACGGAGGGATCGCTTGGGGTTTTGATCGCTTGATGATGGTTTTAGAAAATGAACCCAATATTCGTGAAGTGATGGCTTTCCCTAAAAATGGTGAAGGTAAAGATTTAATGATGAATTCACCATCAGAAATTTCAGAAAAACAATTAAAAGAACTTGGAATAAAATTAAGCAAATAAAAATGAAAACAGAAATAAAAGAATTATATAAAAATGAAAAAGAATATCTCGGGCAAGAGATTGAAATCAGTGGCTGGGTAAAAACTGTTCGCTCTTCAGGTGGAATTGGTTTTTTAGAAATTACTGATGGAAGTTTTTTTCTTAGTTTGCAAGTAGTTTTTGATTCAGAAACTAGATTTTTTAAAAATGACATAATTTCATCAGATGTTTTTGATCAAATTGAAAAACTGCCCATTTACTCTGGAATTACCGTAAAAGGATTTTTACAAAAATCTCCTGCTAAAGGTCAGATTTTTGAATTAAAAGCAACTGAAGTTAAAGAACTAGCATCTTCAGATGGAGATTATCCTCTACAAAAAAAGGGTCATAGTTTTGAATTTTTGCGCACCATAGCCCATTTACGTCCACGTAGTAATACTTTTCAAGCGGTTTTTAGACTTCGTTCCGTTTTAAGTTTTGCGATTCATAAATTTTTTAAAGAAAAAGATTTTATTTATGTACATACACCAATTATTTCAACTTCTGATGCTGAAGGAGCAGGAGAAATGTTCAATATTACTACTTTAGATTTAAAAAATATTAAAAAAAATAAAGAAGGAGAGATCAATTATGCTGAAGATTTTTTTGGCAAAAAAGCTGGATTAACAGTCAGCGGACAACTAGAAGCAGAAGCTATGGCGCTTGCTTTTAATAAAGTTTATACTTTTGGTCCTACTTTTCGAGCTGAAAATAGTCACACAGCTCGTCATGCCTCAGAATTTTGGATGATTGAACCAGAAATTACTTTTGCAGGGCTTAGAGAAGACATGGCACTTGCCGAAGAAATGATGAAATATTTAATTAATTATGTTTTACAGGAATTACCGGAGGAAATGGTATTTTTTAATAAATTTATTGATCAGGGTTTACTTGAACGTTTAAATAAAGTGAAGGACGTAAAATTTAAACATTTAACTTATACCGAAGCGATAACAATCTTAGAAAAATCTGGTAAAAAATTTGAATATCCTGTGAAATGGGGAATTGATTTGCAAACAGAACATGAAAGATATCTAACCGATGAATTTGTAAAAGGTCCAGTTTTTGTTACTGATTATCCAAAAGAAATTAAAGCTTTTTATATGCGCCAAAATGATGATGGTAAAACAGTGGCCGCCATGGATTTGCTTATGCCTGGGGTAGGAGAGATTATTGGTGGCAGTCAACGTGAGGAAAGGCTTGAGATGCTCGAAAAAAGGATTAATGAAATGAAATTACCAAAAGAAAATTATTGGTGGTATTTAGATTTACGTAAATATGGTGGGGTGCCTCACTCTGGTTTTGGTTTGGGTTTTGAGCGAGCTTTAATGTATCTTTCTGGAATGCAAAACATTCGAGATGTTATTCCATTTCCAAGAACTCCCAAAAATGCGGAATTCTAATTTAGTTATAATAATAATTGTTAAGAATATTAATTTATGGAATTTAAAAAAGAAGAAATAGATTTATTGCAAAAAATTAAAGAAATAAAAAAATATGAAAATAAATTTTAAAGATATAAAAAATGAAAAAGATGTTTTATTTGTAGATGTTAGTTTTAAAAATGGTTCGATGTCCTCACCACAAGTGGATGAAATTATAAAAGAGGGGAATAGAAAAACTCTTTATTTAAAAGTTGATAAAAAAATAAGTTTACGGAAATTTGTTTTATTAATTCGACAAATAGTTCAAAAAGCAAAAAGTGCTAAAGCTGAAAAGCTTTGTTTAAATTTTAATGATTTTTCAAAATTAATAGATCCTTCGATTATACTTGGGATAAATATTTCATATTTGGAAATTGGGGAAATGATTGGTTTTCAGTTAGCTTATGCTAATTATGAATTTACTCAATATAAAACAAAAAAAGAAGATAATTTAATAAAAGAAATCAATATTTTAAATACTAATTTAGAAACAGAAAAAGCTATAAATAAAGGATGTAAAATTGCTGAAGAAGTAAACAAAGCTCGAGACTTAGCTAATACTCCAGGAGGCGACATGACGCCATCTATCTTGGTATTAAAAGCCAAAGAAGCAGTTAAGGGTTTACCAGTTAAAGTTTCTGTTTTAGGTGAAAAAGAAATGAAAAAATTAAAAATGGAAGCTATTTTATCTGTTGGCCGTGGCTCTGATGAAGAATCTAAGTTTATTGTTATGGAATATTTAAAAGGTAAAAAAGAAGAAAAGCCAATTGTTTTAGTTGGTAAAGGAGTTACCTTTGATTCAGGTGGTATAAATTTAAAACCTTCAAATAGTTTATTGGGAATGAATATGGATATGTCTGGTGGAGGAGCCGTTATTCATACTATTGCTTTAATAGCTAAAAATAAATTAAAAAGAAATGTTATTGCTTTAATTCCATCAGTTGAAAATTTTATTTCTGGAAAAAGTTATCGTCCTGGTGATGTTATTTTTTCTATGTCTGGTCAAACAATTGAAATTTTAAATACTGATGCTGAAGGTAGGGTTATTTTAGCTGATGCTCTTACTTATGCTTTAAAATATAAACCTAGTTTGATTGTTGACGTAGCTACTTTAACTGGGGCAGTGGTAGTTGCTTTAGGAGAAAGAATGTCGGCTATTTTTTCAGAAGATGATCTTTTGTGTCAAAAATTAGAAAAGGCAGGCCAAAAAACTGGTGACTATGTTTGGCGTTTGCCTCTGTGGGAAGAATTTGAAAATGAAATTAAAGGTAGCTTGGGAGACTGGACTAATGTTCACAATAAAGACTCTCGCTCAGCTGGCGGATCCTATGGAGCAATTTTCTTAAAACAATTTATTAAAGATTATCCTTGGGTTCATATAGATATTGCTCCCCGAATGACTTCAATCTCAAATGAATATTTAGCTTCAGGTTCAGCAGGAGCTTCTATTTATTTATTATATAAATTTATTGAAGAAAATTATTAAGGTTGAATCATCCTTAATGAGAGAAATGAGAGAGTATTAAAAATAAAAAGCAAAGATTTTTTCTTTGCTTTTTTACCCCGTTGAGTAGTGGGGTATTATTTTGTTTGAGGAGGGCTGTATAAAGATGCCCATGATGTTGTGTCAAGATGACCTTCAGCCTCCTCTAATTTTTTTATTATATAGTTTATTTTTTTTTCCATTATTTCGTCTGAAATAATGGAATCATTTTTTAAGTCAATGATTACTATATCATCAACTTTTTTTTCTTTTTTTATTTCTTCTTTGCAACCAAAGAAAGAAAGAACAAAAAAAATAAAAAAAAATTTTTTCATATTTTTTAATTTTTGGTTTCTGTGTTTAGAATAACATTTTTCTTCTAAAATGTCAAATTTTATTTTTTAAAGTTAGTTATTTTTATAGATTATTTATTTTAAATATGCTAAAATAAAAAAGTGGAAAATCAAGTTTTTCAAGTAAAAACAGTTAATTTTGAAGGACCTTTCGGTCTGCTTTTAAATTTAGTTCAAGATAGAAAGCTCTTTATAAATGAAATTTCTCTTGCTCAAGTAACTGAAGATTATTTAAATTACTTAAATAATTTAAATAAATTAAATCCATCTGAAATTTCTAGTTTTATTGTTGTAGCGGCCACTTTAATATTAATTAAATCTAAATCACTTCTACCTAATCTTAATTTAACTGACGAAGAAGAAGGTGATATTAAAAATTTAGAAGATCGTTTAAAATTATATGAATTATATAATAAACTTTCCCAAAATATAAAAGAAAAATTTGGTTTCAAAATGATTTTTCCACCACTAGAAAGAAAAAATGATTTTGTGTTTTTTTTACCAGAAGATCAAATTAGTAAAGAAAGTATGATGTTTTCTATTTCAAATGTTTTAGGAAGAGTTCCTTCAAAAACCTTTTTACCAGAAGTAGAAGTAAAAAAAGTTATTAGCATTGAAGAAATGATTGATAAATTGACTCAAAGAATTCAAAATTCTTTATCAATGAATTTTAAAGAATTTACTGGTATTGCTAAAAATAAAGAAGAAAAAGTTTTTGTAATAGTTGGATTTTTAGCTATGTTAGAATTAATTAGAAATGGGATATTGAATGTTATTCAAGAAAAAGATTTTGAAGATATTATTATTGAAAAAAATAATTTAAAAATATTAGAAGAAGAAATAATAGAAATATATGAATAATTTAGAAAAAAAATTAGAAGCTATTTTGTTTTTTAAAGGAGAAGCAATTTCTTTTCAGAAATTAATGGAGATTTTAAAAATTTCAAAAGATGAATTAATTGAAGTTATTTTAAATTTAAATCAAAGTTTAACTGATCGAGGTATTGTTTTAATGGAAACTGAAAATGAAATTAAACTTGGGACTAATCCAGAATTTTCAGAATTAATAGAAAACTTACAAAAAGAAGAATTAAATAAAGAACTTTCAAAAGCTAGTTTGGAAACTCTTTCTATTATTCTTTATAAAAATGGAGCTAGTCGTTCAGATATTGATTACATTAGAGGTGTTAATTCTAGTTTTACTTTACGAGCATTGTCTATTCGTGGTTTAGTTCAAAAAATTACTGATTTAAAAGATAATCGTAGATATATTTATAAGCCTAGTTTTGAGCTTCTTTCTTTTATGGGCATTAAATCAGTTGAAGAATTACCTGATTTTAATGAAGTAAATAATTCAATTAAAAATACATTAGTTCAAATAGAAAAAGAATTTAAAGATGGATCAGAAGAATAGTTATTCTTTACTTTTTATATTGCTTTTTACTGTTTTTATGGCAGGATTTTTTTTAAGTGCTAATTATAAATCTAATTTAGATTACAAAAATCAAGAATTAGAAAAAATAAAAATAAAAAATAAATTTTCTAAATTAGAAATTGAGGCAAAATCTTTTTCAGTTTTTAATTTAGATAAAAATGAAGAAATTTATAGTAAAAATGGTGATTTAATTTTACCCCTAGCTTCTTTGGTTAAAACCATGACTGCTTTAGTTGCTTTAAAAGAAATTCCTAATGAAAAAGAAATAATGATTTCTTTAAAAGCAGTAAGACAAGAAGGGGATTATGGTTTTTTAATTGGTGAAAAATTTAATTTAATTGATTTAATTAAATTTACTTTAATAGGTTCAGTTAATGATAGTGCTTATGCCCTAAGTGAAAATATAGAAAATTATTTAGAAAAAATGAACTTAAGAGCTAAACATTATGGCATGCTTAATAGTATTTTTTTAAATTCTACTGGGCTTGATATAAATGAAAATGAAGCTGGCGGTTATGGCACTGCCTCTGATGTAAATAATTTAATTTTCTATGGGTATTTAAAATATCCAGAAATTTTTAAAGAAACAATTTACCCTGAAATTAAAATTATTTCAAATTTAGGAAAAATTTATAATATAAAAAATACCAATTCTGTTGTAGAAAAAATTCCTAATATTTTATTTTCTAAAACTGGCTATACAGCAAAGGCCGGAGGTAATTTATCGATTATTTTTCTTAATAAAAATAATCAGAAAATAGCCATAACTCTTTTAGGGTCAACTAAAGAAGGGCGTTTTAGTGATATGGAAAAATTAATTAATTTAGCTTATGATATAGATTATGGATACCATAATAAATAATTCAATTAGTATTGAAGATTTTCAGAAAATAGAAATTAAAGTTGGGCAAATTTTAGAAGTTGAAAAAGTTCCTGAAACAGATAAATTATTAAAATTAAAAGTTGATTTTGCTGAAGAAAAACCAAGACAAATTATTTCTGGTATTGCTCACTATTTTCCTGATTTTTCTATTTTAATTAATCAAAAGTGTATGTTTGTAACTAATTTAAAAGCCAGAATTATAAAAGGATTAGAAAGTAATGGTATGATTTTAGCTATTTCAACAGATGATGGAAAATTCTCTCTCATGAAGCCAAATAATGAAATTCCAAATGGCTCTTTAGTAAAATAGCATAAGTGTTAGTTTCATGCCGGGTATGGGGATTTTGAATTATTTGCTTAAAAAGGTATAATATTTTTATGTTTATTAATTTAATTAAAATATTTTTACCTACCACTTTAGCTTTTTTCTTTGGAATATTAATTACTCCACTGGCTACTCATTTTTTTTATAAATACAAAATGTGGAAAAAATATTCTCGATGCGAAAGTACTAATTCGGAATTTCAAAAAATACATAATGAAAAAGAAGAACTTAAGACTCCTCGAACTGGGGGGATAATAATTTGGTTTTCTGCTTTATTTATTGTTTTAATTTTTTATTTAATTTCAATTTTATTTCCTTCAGAAATAACTCAAAAATTAAATTTTTTAAGCAGAGAGCAAACTTTAATTCCATTTTTCACCCTATTATTAGGTTCTTTGTTGGGTTTATGGGATGATTTAATGCAAATTTTTGGGAAAGGGAAGTGCGCCCATGATGATAATTCTTGGAGAAAATGGAAAATTTTTCTAATTTTTTCTTTTTCTTTAATTATTGGTCTTTGGTTTTTTTATAAATTAGGGATAACCTCTCTTCATATTCCTTTTGCCGGAGATATTTCTTTAGGAATTTTAATTATTCCTATTTTTATTTTAGTTTCTTTGGCTACTTTTTCAGGTGGAGTAATTGATGGCATAGATGGTCTTTCAGGAGGAGTATTTGCTGTTATTTTTTTAGCATATTCGGTTATTGCTTTTACTAATAATCAAATTAATTTAGCTGCTTTTTCAGCTGTTTTAGGTGGTTCTATTTTAGCTTTTTTATGGTTTAATATTCCACCGGCTAGGTTTTATATGGGAGAAACAGGAATAATGGGCTTAACGATAACTTTAGCCACCTTGGCTTTTTTAACTGATTCGGTTTTAATTCTTCCAGTTATTGCTTTACCATTAGTTTTAACTTCTCTTTCAGTAATTTTACAAATGCTTTCTAGAAAATTAAGAAAAGGTAAGAAAATTTTTAAACTAGCTCCTCTCCATCATCATTTTGAAGCAAGTGGTTGGCCTTCCTATAAAGTGACAATGCGTTTTTGGATTTTATCAATTATTTTCGCGATTATTGGAATTATTTTAGCCATCATTAGTAGATAAATAAATGACCCCTTGGTAAAAATTCGGGGTCATGGTGAGTAAAGCAGAATTATGAGAGAAAAAAAAGTAGATAAATTTTTTTTAACGGTATTAATAATATTAATTTCTATTGGTGTTATTGTTTTTATTTCTGCTTCCTTGGGTATTTTAATTAAAGATAAAAAAATTTTTTATTCTGTTTTATTTAGTCAATTAATACAAGGCTTAGGTTTGGGTTTATTGGGCATGTATTTCTTTTACAGAATTAATTATAAATTTTGGCGTAAATATGCTTTCTATATTTTTTTAGGATCTATTGTTTTAACAGCAGCTGTATTTATTCCTTTTCTAGGTTGGTCTCATGGTGGTGCTCAAAGATGGCTAAAAATAGGATCTTTTTTAATTTTTCAGCCAGTTGAATTTTTAAAATTTGGTTTTGTTATTTATTTTGCTGCTTGGCTTTCTTGGGCTAAGCATAGAATTAAAGATTTTAAATTTGGATTATTGCCTTTTGGAGTAATGTTGGGAATTATTGCTTTAATTTTACTTAAACAACCTGATACTAAAAGTTTTATTTTAATAACTATTACAGGAGCTACTATGTTGCTTATGGCTGGAATTCCTTGGAAATATATTATTGGAGCTTTTTTAGGTATCTCTATATTACTAGCTTCTTTGGTTTTTTTTACTCCTTACTTACAAGACAGAGTAAAAACTTTTATTGACCCTTCTCAGGATCCTAGGGGTTCTTCTTATCAAATTCAACAATCTTTAATTGCCATAGGTTCAGGTGGTTTAGTTGGTCGGGGTTTAGGTCAAAGTATTCAAAAGTTTAGTTATTTACCAGAGCCTCAGGGAGATTCTATTTTTGCTGTTATTGGAGAAGAATTAGGTTTTGTTGGATCAGTTGCTATTATTATTTTGTATGTCCTTTTTGCTTTAAGGGGACTTTTTTTAGCGAATCGCTCCCCAGATCAATTTAGTAGACTTTTAGTAGCTGGGATTGTTATACTAATAACAGCTCAATCTTTTATGAATATGGCTTCAATTACTGGTCTTTTTCCTTTAACTGGCGTTCCTTTGGTTTTTATGAGTCACGGTGGTACATCTTTAATGATTTACTTAGCAGCCATGGGAATAGTTTTGCAGATATCAAAATATAAAAAAAAATATGAAAATTAAAAAAAATAAATTTAATAATATAATTAAAAAAATCTAGGATGAAAATAATTTTTGCAGGAGGGGGCACAGGAGGACATTTTTATCCCATTA
>CAZIWS010000001.1:25383-39024 GCA_964543175.1 uncultured Candidatus Saccharibacteria bacterium | reverse complement strand
TTCAAGTTTTAGCTCAAACTAAATATAATCTTCCCTATGTAAACTTAACTCGCCTAGGAGTAGACAATGAAGCACTAAGAGCAATAGAAGAAAAAGAAGCTCGTGAAATGAAAATTGCTCCTTTTAAACTTTCTGGAAAAAATATTTTTATTGCCGTAAGAGTACCAAGCCAAGAATTGTTATCTAAAATAAAAGAAGACTTAGAAAGAAAAAATCTGGTTCCTTCTTTTTATATGGCTTCTTTGGCTAGTTTAAATAAAATATGGAGTAGATATGAAGAACTATCTATGGCTAAAAGTTCCATTGTGGGAGGAATAGATATTTCAGCTGAAATTTTAAGAGACACAGCAAAAAATATAAAAAAAATGCAAGACATTGAAACATTAATCAGCCAAGCAATTTCAGGAAAACAGTCTCATAAAATATCTCGTATGTTAGAAATAATTTTAGCTGGAGCAATTGCCATCAAGGCTTCTGATATTCACATTGAAGCAGAAAAAGATCGAGGTAGATTAAGATTGCGCTTAGATGGAATATTGCATGACTTAATGTTTTTTGAAAGTAATATTTATCATTTATTAAATTCTAGAATAAAACTTTTATCAGGAATGAAACTAACCTCAACTATTTCTCAAGATGGTAGATTTAGCATTACTGAAGAAAAAGAAGAAATAAGCATTCGTACTTCTTTAATTCCTGGTTCCTATGGAGAATCAATTGTAATGAGAATATTAGATCCAAAATCTATTCAAATAAATTTAGAAGACATCGGGATTGAATCTAAATTATTTTCAGTTATTGAACAAGAAATTAAAAAACCAAATGGTTTAATTTTATTAACCGGACCAACTGGCTCAGGAAAAACAACGACCCTGTATGCTTTTTTAAATAAAATTTATAGTCCTGAAATTAAAATAATTACCATTGAAGATCCTGTTGAATATCATTTAAAAGGTATTACTCAAACTCAAGTAAATAGTGAAAAAGGATATACTTTTTTAGAAGGATTGCGTTCCGCTTTGCGACAAGACCCTGATGTTGTAATGGTTGGAGAAATAAGAGATTCAGAAACTGGAAAAACAGCCGTTGAATCAGCTTTAACAGGTCATATGGTTTTTTCAACCCTACATACCAACAATGCTGCTGGTGTAATTCCCCGCTTAATAGACTTAGGAGTTAACCCTAAAATAATGGTTTCCGCTCTTTCTTTATCAATTGCCCAAAGACTAGTTCGTAAATTATGTTCTAGTTGTAAAAAAGAAATAAAACCAAATCAAAAAGAAAAAGACTTAATTCAAACAATTCTAAATGAAATAAAAGAAGAAAAAAAAGATTTATCAGACTATGGTATTAATTTAAATAATGATTTTTCAATTTTTGTTCCAGGTGGTTGTGAAAAATGTAATATGATTGGTTATAGTGGCCGAATGGGAATATTTGAAGCCATTAAAACAGATGAGCCTATTGAAAAAATAATTCCCTTAAGTCCCAGTGAAAGAGAAATAAAAAAGATTGCTAAAAATCAAGGATTTCTTTCCATGCGTCAAGAAGGCATTACTTCTTTCGAAGAAGTGGAAAGTGTTGTTGATTTAAATGAAGAATAAAAAAACACTAATCTCTAAACAATCCTTTCAAGGCTAGGCCTCAAAAGTAACATATTCTTGAAGGATAATTCCAGTAAATTAAAAATAAACCAAAATGTCCTACGCAAAAATGTATAACCAAGGGCTGATTGCTTAGAGATTAGTGTCCTCTATTTTAAAAAAATAAAAAAGGTGAACCTCTGATGTTTTTATTATACTATATTCAAAAAACAGTAAATGCTATAATGTGGATAGCCTGTTAATAATTAACTAAGGCTAGTATAGCATACTAAAATAAATTGTCAAGGTTTATTTAAAAACTTAATTTTATTTAAAAATGAAAAAAGAAGATAAAAATGAAGAAGTGTTTTTAGATCAAGCATTAAGGCCATCTAATTGGGATGACTATATTGGCCAAAAACACATAAAAGACAATATTAAAATACTTTTAAAGGCAGCTGAGCAAAGAGGCCATATTCCTGAGCATCTTTTATTTTATGGACCCCCAGGTTTAGGAAAAACAACCTTAGCGCACCTAATTGCCAAAGAAACAGGAAGGCAAATGAAAATAACTTCTGGACCAGCCATAGAAAAAGTGGGAGATCTTGCTTCAATTTTAACTAATCTTTCTCCAGGAGACATAATTTTTATTGATGAAATCCATCGTTTAAACAAAATGGTAGAAGAAATATTATATCCGGCTATGGAATCTGGAGTTTTAGATATTATTATTGGTAAAGGCCCTTCTGCTCGAACAATTCAATTAGACTTACCTCCTTTTACCTTAATAGCTGCCACAACCCGAGTTGCCTTGGTTTCGTCTCCTTTGCGTTCTCGTTTTTCAGGCGGAGTTTTTAGACTCGAATTTTATTCAAATGAAGAAATTGCTAAAATAATAAATCGTTCTAGTAAACTTTTAGAAACAAAATTAGAAGAAGATGCTTTAAAAGAAATTGCCAAGAGAAGTCGCTTTACACCAAGAACCGCTAATTATTTTTTAAAAAGATGTCGTGATTATGCTCAAGTTCATAATAAAAACTTAGACCAAAAAACAATTAAGGATGCTTTAAACATGCTTTTAATTGATGAAATAGGTTTAAATTCTTCTGATTTAAAATTCTTAAAAGTTTTAATTCAAAAATTTAACGGTGGTCCGGTAGGATTAAAAACAATGGCAGCAGCTTTGTCAGAAGAAGAAGCAACTATTGAAGAAGTTATTGAGCCATATTTAATTCAATTAGGACTTTTAGAAAGAACAGCTCGAGGCCGAGTGGCCACCGAAAAAGCATATAACCATTTAAATTTTAAAATTCCCGAAAATTTACAAAATAAATTAATGTAACCAAAAACACAACTGTGGATAATTTTTTGACTTTTGTAATATTTTTGTAGTATTATGCTAATACCTACCCGAGGTTAATTCGGGAAGACTTACCACAAAAACCTGACTTAGTCAGGTTTTTGTTTTTTCATTTTGCTTTATTAAAATATTGTTTAAATTTTGATTGTCTTTTTCAAACCACTTATTTACGTTTGAAAAATCTATAAAACTAAAAATTCTTCCGTAGTCTTTTGTTATTCCTATTTCTTCTTTACAAAGTCTTTTTTAAATTCATGTAAATCCATAAATTAGTTTAATTATTATATATAATAATTTTATCTTATTTAAATATTATTTGCCATAATTAGACAAATTTGCCCTTTTAAAATAAAAAGCTTAAAATTTAAGCATGGCTGGACATAATAAATGGGCACAGATAAAACACAAGAAAGCAATTACCGACGCAAAGAAAAGTAAAATCTTTTCGAAAATCGTACGTTACATTGCGACAGAGTCTAGGTTGTCAGGGGGCAAAGAATCTCCAGGGCTTCGTTCGGCTATCGAAAAAGCAAAAAAAGTAAATATGCCTGGCGATAACATTGAACGGGCTATTAAAAAAGGTTCCGAGCCTGGGGGAAAAATGGAAGCAAATACTTATGAAGCCTATGGTCCAGGTGGAGTTGGGATAATCATTGAAACCTTAACTGATAGCAAAAACCGCACTGCCCCAGAGATGAAACATTTGTTGTCAAAAAATGGTTTCGCCCTTGGAGGAATTGGTTCGGTCACTTGGAATTTTACTAAAGAAAGAACTCCGGAAGGTATGGTTTGGAAACCAAACACCCCCATCGCACTTTCAGACACGGACTTAGAATTATTAGACAAAATAGTCGAAGAATTAGAAGAACATGATGATGTGCAGGAAGTTTATACTAATGCGGAGTAACAAAATTAAAAATAATAATACAAAAATATGAGAATTTTAGGAATTGACCCAGGTTTTGAAAGAATAGGAATTGCTGTCCTAGAAAGAGAAAAAGGGGCTAAAGAAAAAGTGGTTTTTTCTGAGTGTTTTAAAACGTCTGCTAAATTAGAATTTCCTGAAAGACTAAATTTAATCGGAAAAGAAATTATTCGAGTAATAAAAAAATATAAACCGGAAGTCTTGGCCATTGAAACTTTATTTTTAAACACCAATCATAAAACTGTCATGCAAGTAGCTGAAGCTCGAGGAGTAATAATATATGAATGTACTAAAGGTGGACTTAAAATATTTGAAGCATCTCCTCCTCAAATAAAAGTTGCTACAACGGGTTATGGAAAATCAGACAAAAAACAAATAACAAAAATGGTTAAAATGTTAGTTCAAATAGATAAAGAAAAAAATTCTGACGATGAATTAGACGCCATAGCCATTGCTTTAACTTGCTCTGCTTGTTTAAAATAATAAATAAATAAGTTATCCACAACAAAAGAAATTTTCAATTGCGAAACGTTTTTCTTTTTGATATTAATATATAATAAATTAAAAATATTTTTTATTAGTTCCTACCCGCAGTGCTTTCAGCACAGCTGATGCAGGCGGGGGTCGTTATTAAAAACATTTTAGAAAAAATATGAATTACGACGAAGAAGTTTTAGACGAAGAAAATCTTGAAAAAGATTTAGATCCAGATACCTTAGAAGAATCTCTTGATTCAATAGACGAAGAAGATGATCTAATGGTAAACGATTCAGATGCTTACTAAATAAAAACACCCTAACTAGGGTGTTTTTATTTATTTAATTTTTATTTTTAAAAATCTTTTTTTACCAATTTTTAAAATAATATTTTCTGTTATTTTAAAATTAAAATCTAAAATATTTTCTTTTTTTTCTAAATCATGAACACCCCTACCTTCCACCAAGCGACGCCATTCTCCTTTTGAATTTAAAGTTTTATTTTTCACTAAAAAATCTGACAAAACTTCATCTTTTTTTGCAAAAAATTCTTCCATTTCTTCTGGAATTTCTTTTTTAGAAAAAACTTTTTCCCAATTGTCTTGAGCTTCTTTTGCTTTTTTTTCTCCATGATAAAAAGAAACGATTTCTTTAGCTAAAACCTTTTTAAACTTCATAGGATTTTCTCCATTTTCTACTTCTAGTTTCATGTTTTTAATTTCATTTATTGAAACTCGGGTCACTAATTCAAAATAATCCCAAATAACACCATCGACAATAGACATAATTTTGCCATACATATCTTCAGCTACAGCGTTAATTGGAATATAATTTTCTAAACTTTTACCCATTGGCCTACCGTCAGAGCCAAGCAATAACTTCATAACCAAAGCTGACTGTGGTTCTATTTTAAAAAGAGGCATTAATTTTCTACCAGCCAGTAAATTAAAAGTTTGATCTGTGCCACCTAATTCTAAGTCGCACTTCAGTATAACTGAATCATAGCCTTGCATAATGGGATAAGACCATTCATCAAAACCAATTGTTTTACCTTCATTAAATCTCTTTTTAAAAGTTTCTCGATCAAACATTTGCTGAATTGAATATGCTTTTGTCATAAACAAATATTTTTTAAGGGTAAGCTTGTTTAACCATTCAGAATTATGTTTTATTTTTGTGCCTGTTTTTAAAACAGTTTTAAAAAATTGTTCTTTATATGTTTTTTCATTTTCTTTAATTTCTTTTTCATTTGTTTCACCTCGCATGTCTACTTTATCTGAATGATCTCCTACAATCGTAGTAAAATCGCCAATAATTAAAGTAACCTCATGCCCTAATTCCTGAAAATCTCTTAATTTTCTATGAACAACACTGTGTCCTAAATGAAGATTTCGTCCAGTTACATCAGTGCCTAATTTAATATGTAATTTCTTGCCAGAAAGTAATTTCTTTTTTAATTCTTCACGTCCAAAAATATCATGAACCCCCCTGCTCAATATCTCATCTATTCTTTTTTCATCTGTTATTATTGCCATAACTCGAATTATAACACATTTTCTGCTATGATTAAAAGATGTTTAAAAAACGAAAATTTTTAAAAAATATAATATTATTCTTTTTAGCGATTTTTATTATTATCAGCTCAATTGTAATTATTTGGCTTTCATCCATTAAAATACCAGATTTTAAATCTTTTGAAGAAAGAAAAATAGCTAGCTCAACTAAAATATACGACAAAACAGGTGAAATACTTTTATATGACATAAACAAAGATATCAAAAGAACAAATATTTTAATAGAAGAAATGGGAGAAAATATTAAAAAAGCCACCATTTCAATTGAGGATGCTGATTTTTATAATCACAAAGGAATTAGAATAACTTCCATTATTAGAGCAACTTTGGCTAATATTTTTAATATTGGAAAAACCCAAGGAGGATCCACCATTACTCAACAATTAGTTAAAAACACTCTTCTTAATCCTAAAAAAACATTTACTCGAAAAATAAAAGAATGGGTTTTGGCTATTAAAATAGAAAACGAGCTATCAAAAGAAAAAATTTTAGAAGCCTATTTAAATGAATCACCTTATGGGGGAACAATTTATGGAATAGATGAAGCTTCTAAAAGTTTTTTTGGTAAAAATCCAATAGACTTAACCCTAGCTGAAGCCGCCTATTTAGCAGCCCTGCCCCAATCACCAACAACCTTATCTCCCTATGGAAAAAATAAAGAAAAATTAAATGACAGAAAAAATTTAGTTTTGGCTAGAATGTTTGAATTAGGACATATTAACAATCAAGAATATAATCAAGCCAAAAATGAAGAAGTTTATTTTCTACCCCAAGCTATTAGTAGTATTAGGGCTCCTCATTTTGTTTTTTATATAAAAAATTATTTAGAAAATAAATATGGCGAAAATATAATTGAAAAAGGAGGACTAAAAGTAATAACCACCCTAGATTATTCTTTACAAGAAAAAGCAGAAAAAATATTAAAAGAAGGAGCTTTGGAAAATGAAAAATTATGGAATGGAAGCAATGCCGGCTTGGTTGCTATAGACCCAAAAACAGGACAAATATTAACAATGGTTGGTTCAAGAGATTATTTTGATAAAGAAATTGATGGAAATTTCAATATCACCACAGCAGAAAGACAACCAGGTTCTTCTTTTAAGCCCTTTATTTATGCCACAGCTTTTAATAAAGGCTTTACTCCAGAAACAGTTTTATTTGATTTACCAACAGAATTTCAAACAACCTGTAATGCCTATGGAAAAGCGCTACCAGGATATAGTCAATCTAATTGCTATATGCCTGAAAACTATGACGGGAAACATCGTGGCCCAATGAGCTTAAGAGACGCTCTGGCACAATCAATAAACATTCCAGCAGTTAAGTTGTTTTTTCTAGCTGGCATGCAAGATTCTTTAAATATGGCTGAAGCAATGGGTATTAATACCTTAAAAGACATAAATAGATATGGCTTAACTTTAGTAATCGGAGGTGGAGAAGTTACCCTACTTGATTTAACTTCAGCTTATGGTGTTTTTGCTAATAATGGAAGCAGAAATCAACATACTGGAATAATTAAAATAGAAAAAAATAACGGAGAAATTTTAGAAGAATATGTTCAAAAAGAAAGAAATATTTTACCTAAAAATACAAGTTTAATAATTTCAGATATTCTCTCAGACAACAAAGCCAGAACACCAACCTTTGGAGCAAATTCAGTTTTAAAAGTAGGAGACAAGCAAGTTGCTGTAAAAACAGGAACCACTAATAACAACCGTGATGCTTGGACTGTGGGCTACACTCCTAATATAGCAGTTGGCGTTTGGGCTGGTAATAATGACAATAAGCCAATGAAAAAAGGAGGAGGCTCGGTGGCTGGTCCTATTTGGAATAAATTTATGAATGAAGCTTTAAATTATTTACCAAATGAAAATTTTGAAAAACCAAACCTAGAAGTTAATGCAAAAGAAGTAAAACCAATACTAAGAGGACATTGGCAAGGAAATGAAAATTTCTTTATAGATAAAATTTCAGGAAAGCTGGCAACTGAAAACACACCTAAAGAAACATTACAAGAAAAAGTTATCACAAATGTTCATTCTATTCTTTATTGGGTAGATAGAGAAAATATCTTAGGAGATGCCCCAAAAGACCCAACTAAAATTTCTCAATTTAGAAATTGGGAAATACCTATTCAAAACTGGTGGGCTCAAAATAAATGGTATTACCCAATAACAACAACAGCTAATAAACCAGATCTTTGGGATGATGTTCACACTGAAGAAAATAAACCTAAAATACAAATAATTGGGCCAAGTAGTTTAAATATTTATCCTAAAGATGAAAAAATTAATTTAATAATTCAAAACAATGGAAATTACAACCTAAAAAAAATAGATATCTTTATTAATGGATCATATCTAGGAAGTGCAGATTATCCTTTTAATTTCTCTTTTATTCCATCAGACTTGGAAAACTTAAAAGAAGAAAATGAGTTGAAACTTATTGTTTATGATGTGATTTACAATCAAGCTGAAAAAAGTTCTTCTTTTGTTGTAAAATAAATCTTACTTAAAATCTAAAAAATTTATTTGATTTTGAGATTTTTCTTTTATTTTAGAAATAATTTTTTCTTTTTTAAAAAAAACTTCATTTTTATATAAAGATTTAATATCTAAATAAACAATATTATTTGATATTTTTATTTTATTTTCTGGTATCTCTATTTGAGCAACTTCTAAAATAGCTTCTTGAATTAATTTTTTTTTAATTTCAGAAGAAGATAAAAATTTTCTAAATTTCAAAAGAAGATCTTTAATTTCCAACATTATCTATTCATGGGCATTATTAAATAAATAAAAGATTTATCAGAAACACCTGAAACAACAATAGGCTTAGATGCTTGGTTTATTTTTATAGATAAACTGTCTGAATTTATTGACTGAAAGCAATCTAAAAAATATTTATAATTAAAAGACAGTTCAACATCTTCTCCTGTAAGAGCTGCGTCAAGTGATGTCTTGTTTTCACCAATATCATTATTTTGAGAATACAAAACAAAGCTTTTTTCTTTTACTTTAACACTTAAATTAAGTTGATTAAACTTATCTGAAAAGATATTAGAAATTTTTAAAGCATTTAATAAATCTTGTTTTAAAACAATTATTTCAGTTTTGTTTTCTTTGGGTATTATTTGTTTATAATCTGGAAAAATTCCATCAACAATTCTAGAAGTTAAATACACTTCTTCTAAAGAAAAAGAAATTAAATTTTTATTAAAACAAATTTTCATTTCACCTGATAAGTCAGAAAATATTCTAAGTATTTCTGGTATGTTTTTAAAAGGAATAATAATTCCTGAAATATTTTCAATATTCTTTGTGGTAATTTTCTTTTCCGCTAATCTAAAAGAATCAGTTGAAACAAAAGTTAAATTATTTTCATTTAAATAAACATAAACGCTAGATATTTCTGGTTTTATATCAGAAATTGAAGAACTGTAATAAACAGATTTTATTCCTTCAATCATTTTTTTAGAATCTATTTCAAAGCTTTGACCTTCAACAATAGGAATAGTTGGAAAATCATCGTAATTTTGTCCTTTTATTTTTATTTTATTTTTATTTGTTTGAATTAATAAATTCCCATTATCTTCTTCTAGTATTATTTTTTCATTTTGTAAAATATTAGAAAAAACTCCTAGTAAAACATTTCCTGAAACAGCAATAGTTCCTTCTTTTTCAATTTTAGCTTTAATTTCTATTTCAATTCCTAAGTTTAAATTTGTTGCTCTTATTTTTAAAATTTTATCTTTGGCTATTAATAAAATAGAACTTAAGATAGGTAGGGTTAAATTTTTACCTGTTACTTTTTCTGCTTGATAAATTGCATTTTTAATTTTTTCTAATTCTATTTCTATTTTCATATGTTTATAAGTTATATATATAATCTATTAATACTATTAGGGCTGTTAATAAGTGGATAAGTGTTTTTTATTTATATAAGATAGTTGTTTTTTGTTGTTTATTTTTATAATTAAGTATTTATTATTTTATAATTACTTTTTTAATTTATTTTGTTTTTAATTTAATCTTAATTTTATAATTTTTTATTCACACTTTTTTCATAATTATTAACAGCTATTTAAACATTATTCTAATCTGTTCTATTTCTTGTAAAAGCTGTGGTTCGTTTTTTAAATCATTTTTAATTTTTAAATAAGAATGAATTACTGTAGTGTGGTCTTTTCCTCCTAGTTTTTGGCCAATTAAAGGATAGGAAACATTAAAATCTTCTCTTAAAATAAACATAACTATTTGTCTGGCTTTAACTATTTCTTTTCGGCGTGTTTTTTCATAAATAGAAGCTTCGTCTAAATTATAAAAATTACTTATTGTTTTAACAACATCTTTTATGGCTACATTTTTTTTAGGTTTAATGCTGTTTTTAAGTAAATTTTTAACTTCATTTATTGAAAGAGGTTTGTTTTTTAGTTGATAGTGACAAATAATACTATTTAAACTACCCTCTAGTTCTCTTATGTTCCCTTGAATAGCTGAAGCTATGTAATTTACCACTTCATCATCTATTTGAATTGGTAATTCTTTTATTTTTACCCTTAAAATAGCTAGCCTTGATTCAAAATCTGGTTCAGATATGTCAACAATCATCCCAGCAGCAAAGCGAGATTTTAAACGGTCTGCTAGTTCAGGCATGTGATTAGGGTGCTTGTCAGAAGAAAATATTATTTGCTTATTGTTTTCATAAAAAGTATTAAAAGTGTGGAAAAGTTCTTCTTGTATTTTTTCCATTTTCCCAATAAATTGAATATCGTCAATAATCAAAAGATCATATTTTCTGTATTTTTCTTTAAAAGAATTAGCTCTATTTCCCTGAAGAGAATTAACAAAATCTGTTGCAAATTTTTCTAAGGTTAAATAATGTACCTTTTTACTTGGATATTTTTCTTTAATAGTGTTTCCAACTGCTTGAATTAAGTGTGTTTTACCTAATCCTGTGCCACCGTAAATAAAAAATGGATTATATTTAGTTCCTGGATTTTCGATAATGGCTTGAGAAGCAGCATAGGCTAGTTCATTAAAGCTTCCAACAATAAAAGAATTAAATTGATAACGTGAATTTAAGTTGTCTTCAGGGTTTATATATAAATCTTTTAAAGGTAACTCTTTGTTTATTTGATTAGTAATTACCGATAAGGCTTCTGGCTTCCCTGTTTCTAGTTTGGTTATGGTATATTCTATAGCCCTCATATTTTCATAAGAATCAGCAATTGTTTTAGTAATTAATTTATGATATTTGTTTTTAATCCAATCGCGAACAAATTCATTAGGGACTCCAATGTAAATAACACCTCCCTCTTCTTTTAAAATATGGGTGTTTTTAAACCAAGTGCTAAAGTTTGCTTTTGAAACATTTCCTTCTATTTCATTTAAGCAGTTTTTCCAAAGTTGTTTTGTATCCATTCTAGGTAATTTCAATTTTGTTAATTTATAATTTATATTTGTTTTATTATACTATTTAGTTTTATAAATAAAAAAGATTAATAGTTATTAACTATGTTTATAAACTGTTGATAAGTTTTTTGTTTTAAAAGAACCCCCTTTTTACTGATTGATTTATTTATTTATTTATTATATTATTATGTTATGTCACAAACATATCAACCTAATAAAAGAAAAAGAGCTAAAACACATGGTTTTTTAGTTAGAAATAAAACAAAAACAGGCCGAAAGGTTTTAATTAGCCGAAGAAGAAAAGGCAGAGCTAAATTATCTGTTTAAAAAAGGCTTATTTTAAAAGCTTTTTGTTTACATTTTATGTTTCCTAAAAAAAATAGGGTTAGTAAAAAAGAAATAAATCAAATATTTAAAGATGGTTTTTTTATTAATTCAAATAACCTAGTTTTTAAGTTTTTAAAAAATGAAAAAGAGCTTAATTCAAAGATTTCCTTTATTGTTGGCAAAAATATAAGTAAAAAAGCTGTTATTAGAAACAAAATTCGAAGATTAGGGTATCAAACTTTTAAAAACTACCAAAAAAGCTTACCTTTTAGTTTAATGGGTGTTTTTATTTTTTCAAGAAATAGTTTAGGTTTTTTAGAAAAACCCAAAAAAGAGCAAGAAAAAAAACTTCAAAAAGAATTTGAAGTTATTTTAAATAAAATAAACAAAAAAACATGATTAAAGATTTTTTTATTCAAATAATTTCTTTTTATCAAAAAACCCTATCCCCTGATCAGGGATTTTTAAAGAAAATAGGCTTAATTAAAAAGCCTGTTTGTGTTTTTTATCCTTCTTGTTCTGAGTACACCAAGCAAGCCATAAAAAAATATGGAGTTTGGAAAGGTTTTTTTCTTTTTGTAAAAAGAATAATTAGGTGTCATCCTTGGCAAAAAAACAACATTGATCCACTTAAATAATTTTGATTTTTTAGGTTTTTGATATAAGATAGAGTAATGATTACACAAATTTGGAATTTTTTACTATATAAACCTTTGTTAAATATTCTAGCTTTCTTGGTTGCCATTATTCCTGGTGGTGATTTGGGCATAGCTGTTATAGTTTTAACTATTTTAGTTAAATTAGCCCTTTTCCCACTTTCTCAACGTTCTATTCAAAATCAAGCAAAAATGAAGCTTTTAGAGCCTGAAATAAACAAGATTAAGAAAAGCGGAGGAACAAAAGAAGAGCAAGCTAAACAAACAATGGAATTATATAAAAAAAATAAAACCAATCCTTTTTCTGGTTGTCTTTTAATTTTAATACAATTACCTATTATTTTTGCTCTTTATTATGTTTTCTTAAAAGGAATTAATTTTGAAGGTCAATATTTATATTCTTTTATTCCCATTCCTCAGAATGTTAATATGAATTTTTTAGGATTAATAGATATGGGTAGCAAAAGTTTGTTTTTGGCAATATTAGCTGGTATTTCTCAGTATTTTCAGGCTCATTTCATGCCTCAAAGTGCCCCTGTTTCAGCTAACTCCCCTAAAGACAATTCATTTGGAGCAACTTTTGCAAAGAATATGAATATGCAAATGAAATATGTTTTCCCTTTTGTGGTTGCTTTTATTGCTTATAGTGTTTCTGGTGCTATTGCTTTATATTGGTTAGTAAGTAATATTTTTACTATTGGACAACAAATTTATGTTAATAAGAAAAATAAAAAAATACAAGAAGCTAAAGCAAATTAAATTAAAATGAATAAAAATGAAATTCAAAACTTAATAAAAGAATTAATTCAAAAAACAAACATTACGGTTTCTAGTATTTCTTTAGAAGAAAAAGATTCTAAAAATATTTGGTATTCAGTTGAAGTAGATAATCCATATTTTTTTACCACTAGAGGTGGAGAAGCCCTTTCTGCTTTAAATCATTTAGTTAGAAGAATAATTGAAAATAAAATACCACCTGAAACTGAAAAAAGCTTTGATTTTATTATTGATATCAACGATTTTCAAAAGAAAAGAATTGAAAATATTCATACTATTGCTCATATGATGGCTGAAAGAGCTAGGTATTTTAAATCTAGTATAGAGGTTGATCCAATGTCTGCTTTTGACCGTAGGATTGTTCACGAGTTTTTATCAAATGCTTCAGACTTAAAAACAGAATCAACCGGTGAAGGTCATTCTCGTAGGGTTGTTATTAAATATATTGGTAATATTTAATTATAAGATTAGGGCCCATAAATATGGGTCTTTTTTGTTTAAAAAGAGTAGATATTTTTCATTTTCATCTAAAGATAAATGGATTATGTC
>CAZIWS010000001.1:0-25373 GCA_964543175.1 uncultured Candidatus Saccharibacteria bacterium | reverse complement strand
CATTTGTTAAATCAATTTTCCAAATTTCATCTTCAAAAGAAACTTCTTTTTGGTACCAAGAATCAGGGTATTGTCCTGAAGGAATAGAAACTGGAATAGCACAATAAATAGTTTCATTTGTTTTACTCCAAACACATTTTTCTGCTAAGCTATTTAATCCTAAATATTTAGAATTATTTGTTCCTCGGTCATATAAATAAAGAGATAAATTATCATTATTATATAAAACTAATTTTCCATTTGGGCTAGTTAAGCTTGTTAAGCCATTTATATTTCCAATAATTTTAACTAAATCTTTTTTTAGTGGATCAATTGCATAAAGATAACCTGGAATTCCATAGGCTGGCTTGGTGTTTAAGGTAATCATTCGATCATTGGGCCATTGGGGAAGCCATTCAGTAAAAGGAGAAAGAAATACTTGTTTTATATTTTCTCCAATTAAGTCACCCACTATACCCACAGCATTATTTTGAACATTAGCTAAAAAGAATAATTGTGACTTATCAGGAGAAAAAGTTAGCTGGGTAATATCTTGAGGTAAAAAAGCTCCCGAGCTTTGATTTTCTGAAATATCTCCACCTAGAGTTTCTTTTGGAAGAGGTTGAATAAAGCTTTCAATAATATTGTTGTTTTTTAAATAACGCATAACCACTGATTCTCCATTTTTACCAAAAAAAGCTTCATGTATAAAAGGTGTTATATTAAAAGAAAGAACTCGTTCATTTATTTCATCTAAATAGGTTTGATAAATATTTCCATTTGATTTTTGAACATATCTAACAGTGGGTATAAATTCAGTTAATGGTGGTGCTAGTTCTTTTTCTTGATTTAGTTCAGAAGTTGGAAGAGCAGGACTAACTTCAGGTACATTTATAAATCTTTCTTGGTTGAAAACAATATATCCTGAAACAGGAAAACTAGAAACTTTTTTTAATAAAGAATCAAATTCAACTTCATCTTTATCTTCAGTTATTCCTAATAAATTTAAAAAGGAATTATTTGAATTTTCACTTCTATTTATAAAAGGAAAAAGATTAGAGAAGAAATTAGTTCCCGTCTCTCCCCCGGTTTGAGTTTTTTTAGGTTGAGAAATAAAAGCTATTCCAAAAATTATTAAAATAACTAATACTGCCAACCCTATTAAAATTATTATTTTTCTTTTTAGCATGTTAATTAAAAGTTAATTGATTTTGATTAAGAAGAGGTTTTAATTCTTTTCTTGCCTTTTTAATATTAAAAACTACCTTTTTATTTTTATAGTTATCGTATTGGTCTTTTGTTACTTCTATTGTATAAGTTTTATCAGAAAATGTTATTGATTTATTGCAAAAATCTAAAAAGCATTTATTTGGAGGAACCCCAATTGGTGGAGAAACATCAGTAGATAATTTATATTCAATATTTGACTTTACATCAGTAGTCATTTTTATTGTTATCATATAATAAGGATCTGTGCTTCCTTGTGCATCCCCGTATCCAGTTTTACCACCAGTTACGGTAAAAGTTTCAGCTTCTTGTTGGGTTGTTGCTGAAGAAGTACTACTTGAGGTGCCTACATCTTGTGCTTTTATTAGATATTTTAATCTTTGTTCTTTGTTGTTGTAAAAATTTATTGATCTTCCAGTTTTAACTCCTATGTTTAGGGCATCTTCTGGAATAGACACTTCTATCTGTTGGTTATTGCCATAATACATAACCACATGGCCAGAACTTTCATTTGGACTTCCTCCGTTTTCTTTACTACTCATCCACCCTAAAAGATCACCAGTTTTTAAGTCATAGTTATTATTTATTTTTGTTCCTTTTAAGTTTTCTATTTTTATAGCGCCAGGAAACATTGTCGCTGTGTTGTACCAATTTTTAGTATCCAATCCAGCACATTTATAAACTTGTAAAACATAAGAAGAACAGTCTAAATAAATAGTTTTATCACTTGCGGTACCTCTTTTGTTTTGGCTATAAGTAACTTTTCCTACAAAACTTTCACTTATTTTTGGTAATTCATTTTGACCCCCTTTTGTGGGGCAATGTATACCAAATTTATTAAGAATTTCAACTGAAAGGGGCTCGAAAGATGTAGCTAGGTCGTCTCCACCTACTTCTATGCTTACTTTTTTAAGATTTCCCAAGCTGACATCTAATAAGTTTGGATTAATTGTGTTTAAAATTGCCCAAGCTCCTAAGGCAAGAATTAATCCTAAAATTGCACTAGTCATTGTTTGTTTAGCAGCTTGTTTACTAGAAGAAAGACCACTGGTCATATATTGAACACCAGCCATTACAATCATAATCATAGCCAAAACTGCGCAAACTCCTATAAATATTCTTATTAAAATATTTATATACCCTGCAAAACCTAAGCCCGGAGTGCATTTTCCTTGACTATCACAATTTGGAGTAAGATTAAGTTCTCCTGATAAAAAAGGAGGAATTTCCGCCAAAGGGGTATAGTTTAATTTAGGATCTGTTGGCTTACTTGAGTTTATTATATTACCAAATTTATCAAATTCAGGCTTTGTTGGTTTTTCTTTTGAACATTTTATGTCTATTAATTCATCTATATTTTTTAAGAATTCTTCACAAGCTGCTTTGCTTGAATGAGCTTTAACATAATAAGAATCAGAAGATTTTGGGTCTTTTAGATGATACATTGACCACCAAATTTCTATTTCTTGTCCTTTTTCTACAATATCTTTTATATTAAGCCAAGATGATTGTTTTTCTAAGATGTCTTGGTTTGATATATATATATTAATATCACCTTTTTTTGTTAAATTAAAACAATTAGAAATATCTACATTTGTTTCTCCTAGTTTTTTAGTGTAGTCAGATAATATTTCTTCTTTTCTTCTTTGCTTACATTCTTCTTCTGCGTATCCATTTTTTGCTTCATATTTTCCATTTGTTCCTATACTGTAAGGTATGGCAGCAGCACTTGGCACGCTTGATTGTGTTCCATAATACCAACCACTAATGGTTATTTCTTCATTTTGAGAATTTATGCTATTAACAGGAAAAAATAAAACAATAATAAAGATTATTAAAAAAGAAAACTTTAAATAATTTGTTTTTTTAGAAATTAACATTGAGTTCTTTATCTATTTTTAAAAATAATGTTTTGATATTTTCAAGAGAAACTTTTATTTTAGAACTTCCATCTGTTTTTTCGGGTATTAAATTTAACTCATTTTTGATTTCAGAAACTATTGGCTCATTGTTTCCTAAATACCAATTTAAAACTAAGTCAGATGAATTCAAATTTTTAGGTGATATATAAAAAGGTTCTAGAATAATTGTTTCTCCTTCTTTTTTAATAAAAAAATTATCTTTTACATTTTGCATTAAATCAGGATTGGCATTAATATCTTTTTTATAAAAAAGTAATTTAGGCATTGTGTTTTTTATTTCCACTTCATTTGAGCCCAGTGAATTTCCAAAAATATCTAAAACAGAAACTTCAATTTTATTTACATCATCTAAGTAGCTTTTTTTAAAAATATAAGAATTTTTATTAAAACCAGAAGCATTAATTTTAGGGTTTCGGTCCACTGACCAACGATATGAAGCACCAGAGCTATTTTCTGAATTCATTAAAGCAACCATTTTAACACTTCCTTCTTGAGGTATTAAAGCTTTTCCTTTATAAAAAGGTGGAACATAGGAATCTAAAGCTTCCCATAATAAATCTACCTCATTTGAGCTTAAGGTAATTTGTTTGTTTAAAATAGCTCCATCAATTGTTTCTATTTTAACACTTAAGTTTGTTTTAAAACCTTCTTCTCCATTTCTAAAAGAAAAACTTTTTTGTCCAATTGCTTGAGTCATAACTTGATTGTTTACTGACCAAGAAATAAGAGCTCTGTTTAAATCAATTACATAAGAAGACAGACTTGCTACTACGGTTTCATTTTTTTTAGGTTGTTCCGGGTTTAAACTTAAGGCAATATCATCACTGCGAACTTGAGCATTAGCAGAAAAAACAAAAAGAAAACAAAATAGGAATATAATTAAAACTTTCTTTTTCATATATTTATAAATTATATCATTTTTTAAAATTTCTATCTATATCTGCTTCTAATTCTTGTTTTTCTTTTTTAATGGAAAGTATTTGTGAAGGGTCAGAGGTTATTATTTGGTCTTCAGTATAGGAAGAAATAATTTTAATGGCCACATGTTTTAAACCAGCAAAAAAGATACCCTCCCCCACTCCTGATTCAAGTAAAAGATATTTTTCTTCGTCTGTTAAATTAAAAGTTTTTTGTAATATATCTATGGTACTAGGTGATTGTTTTAAGAGAAGTTGAATTGATGAGTTTGTGACAATTGGAATTCCATAGGGAGATTTCATAAAATCAGCAGCATCTTGAGTTATGGTTGCTAATCCTAAATAATATTTTCGTCCTCTTTTAGCAATAGAGTAAAGAAAAGAAGCTGTATCTTCTGATTTCATCATCCACCAAGCTTCATCAACTACTAAAAGTCTTTTTTTTAAGTTTTTTCTTACGGCATTCCAAATATAATGAGTAACTATATACATAGCAACTGGCTTAAGCTCATCTTCCATATCTCTAACAGAAAAAACAATAAATTTTTTATTTATATCAACATTAGATGGTTTGTTTAAAAAAGTTGCCCAAGATCCTCTGGTATATTTAATTAATCTTTGAATGACTGAATCACTTCCTTCCATTCCAGAAAGAACCATTTCAAAATCAGAAAGCAAAGGAGGTTCAATATTTGAAAAATCAGAGCCCGGGGTGATGTCTTTTATGCTATATGTTTCAGAGATAGCACGATCAACTAAAGAATCTTCTTCTGGAGTTAGTCCTCCTAGCATTAAACGAAATAAGCCAACTAAATTAATAATATTAGATCTTAAAACATCTTCAGATGTTTCGTCTTCTCGAGGAATTGGTAAATCAAAAGGATTAATGTGGTGATCTGAAGAAAGAGAAATATTAAAATATCTTCCACCAACAGCTTCAGCTAAATATTCATATTCTCTTTCGGGGTCAATAACAATTACATCAATATCAAACATTAAAGAGCGGAGGATTTCTAATTTAGTGGCATAAGATTTACCTGATCCAGACTTAGCAAAAGTTACGGAATTATAGTTTTCTAAAGAAAATCTATCAAAAATTACTAAACTAGAATTATGTCTATTAACTCCATATAAAATACCTTTATCAGAAGTTAAATCAAAAGAAACAAAAGGAAAAATACTAGAAAGAGGGTCAGAATTTAATTTTTGATGAACATTTAATAAATCTATTCCTGTGGGAATAACACTTTTAAAGCCATCTTCCTGTTGAAATAGAGCTGGTTTAATATAAATTAGTTTTGATTCTAAGATTGATTTAATTTCACTTTCAATTTTAAAAAGTTCTAAATCACTGTCGGCATAAATTGTTATATAAACACCTACGTCAAACATTTTTTCTTGAGCTTGCACTAAATTATCTCTTAAATTTTCTAAATCTTGGTAAGCAGTATCAAGCATTGGATCTCTAACCATACCTTTAGACTCACGAATGGCTATTTGACTTTGTACTTCGGCAACTTTTTTTTGAAATTGTCTTAAGGCCAAAGAAGTATCCATAGGATGAACAAAAATAGAAACATCAAATACTTTATCTAAATTTATTATAGGTGAAAACCAATTATCAGTTAAATATCTTGGATAGGAAATTATAAAAAAAGTTCGAGCAATTTTATCTCCTAGATTTAATGATTTAGGTTCTATTTTAAGAGCAGAAGGAGCAATAACATCTTGCAATTCTAAATTAGCTGATTCGTAAATTTGTTCTGGTAAAACAGCTAAAGCAGAAGCACTAGCTTCATTTGCTTGGTTTTTTTTCTTTTTTTTTAATATGTTATTAAATATTCCCATTTTATAATTTTTTATTCAAACTTAATTTTACCTTCTAATTCTCCGGGGTTAAAAACTTTATAAAAAACTTCAACTATTTCTTCTGTTCCCAGTTGAGCAGATTTTATACCACATCTACTAAGTCCCTGTTGAATTACGCTTACCCTTTGCTCTAGTTGTGATTTTTTTTCTTCAAAATCAATTTTCTGGGCTTCTTTTATTTGGTCTCTATTTTTTTTAGAAAAAAGATTTTCTAAAATTCCAGATTGAAAATTAATTCCTTTCGGCGTATAGGGTATTACAATAAAAAAGTTTTTTCTCATTATACTTATTTGCTCCGTAAAACTTAAAATAAAATCCATATATTCTTTAGTTTGTATTTTTAATAAAGGTTCAGTTTGAACTTTCATTCTATTTTCTAAAAGCAGTAAATAGGGGCGAATGTCTAGTTTTCTGGATTGAATTGATATTTGAATTTGAAAATCTAGAGTATTTAAAAAATTTTGAAATTGAGCTATTACTGCTCTTTGCTCATCATAGGATTTTAGAGAAAGATTTATTGAATTAGCTAAAACAATAGCACAAAGACCTCCGTTTTTTAATAAAACAATTCCGTCTCTTACTTCTTTTATTGGTACAAAATCTTGTGTTGCTTTGGCTTTTAACATATTTATTCTTCTTTTTTAAGGTCTAAAACATCTAAGCTCCAAGCTAAATCTTTTAATTTACTTTGAGTTAGATTTTTGGGATGATAATTAATTTTATCTTCATTTTGAATTATATCATTTTTTTCTGCTTTTTCTTTTTTTTGAATTCTTCTTTTCCAAACATAAAGTTTATCTTGAACATAAAATTTAAAACCGGCTTCCATCATATTTAATAAAGGTTTTTTATTAGGTTTGTAAAAAGCTAAAGCTAGGGCTAAAGCAGCTACTAATGCTATGGGGATAAATCCTAAAAAGAAACCTAATAATTTATAAATTATAAAAGACAAACCAGCACCCCCAGCTAAATAAACGAATTGTTTAAAAGTAAAAGGTCCGAAAATCTTATCTTCAATATCTAAAAATTGTGGTACTTTGAATTGCATTTAATTTTTATGAACAAATTATAAACTAATTTAATTTTTCTCTGTAGGGATCTGTTCTATTGGGCGAAAAAGAAGGAGAAAGTTTTACATCACTTGAAGAGCTGGGTTTTATATTTCCCATTATTGTTGAATTATTTGGTTGAATGTTGTTATTAGCGCTAGTGTTTAAATTAACACTGGGAGATGTTTTATTTTCTGTTTTGTTTAAATTAAGATTTTTATTATTATTTATATTTAAGTCTTTTTGATTGTATTGATTTTGAGCATTAGGTATTTGAAAAGCATTTGTTAGTTTTTGGTTTAATAAAGATTTAATTTTTTGCTTATTGGCCATTTCAGCATTTATTATATCTACATTTTCTATTTTCTTTAACATATCTTCTTTGTTTAATTCAGAAATATTTTCTTCTTCTTTTTCTTCTTCTTGATTTAGAATATCAATTCCAGTTGAATTTAATATTTCTCCTTCTTCTTTTTCTGCTTCTGTGCGGTATAAAGACATATATTTTTCTTTAACTTCTTTTAGTATTTTTTCATTTATTTCTTCTATTATATTTCTTGTTTTAAATTCAGGTAAACTCAAACTTTGTTGAATAGATTCTCCAAATTTATCAGGATGAAGAAGTCCAAACATCACTAAATTTGTTTCTAAGGCAAGTTGACCCATTTGTTCTATGTTTAGGTTTTGGCTTTTACCTATTTCCATTATTTTTTCATCTACTTGAACGCCCATAATAGCCCATCTTAAATCTTCAGGTAGTTCTTCAAATTTTTTTCTTAGTTCTTCTATTGATATTTCCATATTTTTGAAATTAAATTAGTAATTTTATGGTTTTCCACTTGTGCTTGTACTGGTGTTTGAGCTTGAACTTGTGGAAGTGGAATTCATTGCCTTAGAAGCTGATTTTACATTTACACCTTTTGCATTATAAATCTGCTGTTGCACACTAAATATCTTATCTTCTGTCTCTTTTAAGTCTTTTAGCATGTTTATTTCTTTCTTTTGTAATAACAAGCTGTCCATTACTTTTTGTTTGTCAGCAGGGGTAGCGTTTCTTTTATTTAATGCCTCAAGTTGTTGCATAAAATCTGAGATTTTAATTTCACGCTCAGATACTGCATCATTAAAGCTAGTTTTGTTTAATTTATTGCCGTCATAAAGATTTCCAAACTTACTTTTTCCTGCGATTTTATTTTCTTCAAGTTCTTTTAAGGTCTCACTTAAGTCAGTTAATCTCTTTCCAAGATTTTCAAATCCTTGTGTTTGTTTTTCTAGGGCACCTTTTAGCGAGCCACTGATTATTTTGTCTGTTTCAAGTTTAAGAGCAGGATAAGCAATTCCTCCTATTGCAGCACCTGCGATTCCCATTGGTATTCCTGGAATTAATTTTATATTATCTGCCGCTTTGTTAACCTTAGCATTTCGTGCTATTTCTGCATTTTTGATTTCTTTACTTATTTCTTCCTGAACAAAACCTCTTTTTTCTTCTTCGTGTTTGTTTGCTCTTTCTTCTTCAAGTTCTCTTTGAGCATTAGCCAAATCAGTATTTTCATTTCCCGGAGCACCTGTTTTTAGTCTTTCTTGGTAAATGAAATAAGCTCTTTGTTCTATTTCTTCTTGAGAAAGTGGTTTTATTTTGTTTTTAGCTTCAAATTCACTTTCAGCTCTTGCTGTTGTTGCGTTTTCTATATCCTCTTTTTTTATTTTATCAACCCAATTATTGGCCATAGTAAAACTAAGAGCAGAAATTAAATCATCTTTCCCTATTTTTTCTTTATATTCATTCATTCGGTAATTATTTAAATCATCAGCTTTTACTATTAAGTTTCCTTCTTTATCTCTTATTCCTTTTCCATTTGCATCTCTTTTTCTGTTCCATTCTGCTACTTCACTGTCGGTCATTTTTGTTTTATATAATTCTAATTCTTTTTCTTTATCACTTATTTTTTTCTGAATTAAAGCATCATGTCCACCTTGTTTTGCCCCCAATCCAACAAATTTAGCACCAGAATTTAAATTAAAGCCAGCCTTGCCTGCTAGGGTATTAACCATTCCGATATTTCTAGCATCAAAGGATGCCTTGGAGGTTTTGTCGGCACCTTTAATAGCCATTCTAGAAGCCCAGCCAGTAAATCCTTTTTTGGTGGCTGCGGCGTTTTTTATTTTTTCATTATTTTTTATAGTAGAACCCAGGGCTCCTATTGTTCCCCGAGCAGCTAAAGCAGCTCCACCAGTAACAGCACCAAGAGTTAAGCCAACCGCCGCTCCACCTATTTTTTTTCCTATTTTACTAAACCCTTCTCCTAATTTGCCTGATAGTTTTATTGTTAAATCTTTGGCTGTTTTTAATAATAAAAATAACATAGCAAAAGGTATTACTACATTCATTATATTTCTCATTGTTCCATATGCTGTTTGAGTATTTAAATCACCACTATAAGTAAATTTTATGCCGATATCTAAGAAAAGTATTATTATATAAAGAAAGAAAATAAAAATAGGAGCCATAAAAGCATTTGATAATAATTCTTTCCACCATTCTTTGTGTCCAAAGTATGGAATATTAAAAGGCACAGCATAAGAAACAAAAGAAATAGGTGAAAAAATCATTGAAATCCAAAGCATTATTACTCTTCCAATAAACAGAAAAGCAATAATAAATAAAATCCAAGCTAGGTAAAGCATTATGGCTATTGATAATAAAATTATGAAAATATAAAATCCTATTGATTTATTAATAAATTCACCACTCACCATTTCTTGAGGATTAAATTTAGAAACCAAAGCAACTGAAATTGATTTTTCTCCCTCAGCTTCAGTTCCCACTTGGCCTTTTTTTGTTGTCTCTATATTATTATAAAAAACTTTAGCTAAAATATTAGAACTATCTATAACGACTTGAGTAAAAAATAAACTAAAGTTTATTATTAAAGCTACCACCACTAAAGCACTTATCAGTTTTTTATTATTGGAAACATTAATATTTAAAATTGTTTTTATGGCTATATATAAAAGTGTAATTATAAAAAGAATATTAGTTATATCTCTTATTATCCCCCATGATTTTGTTACAAAATCTGTTCGGTAGGAATCACTGTCAATTGAATAATAAATTAAAAAATCTAAAAACCTACCTGCTAATTCTGCAATATATGATGTTGCTTGCCAGATACCTTGTAAAAATTGAGCGACACAGCCAGCAATATTATTAATACCGCAAGTAAGAGCAGCAATAGGGTATTCAATATTTGTTGTTTCTTGGGAGCTTTCTCCTATTGAAGTGCCATTTGATGGCAAGTTTATTTTAAAAGTTGGGCTATAAATATTTTTTTTTAAAATACCTTCAGTTATTAATACATATCTAAAATAAAGTTCTTTACTATTTTTTAAATGACTTTGTGCCAATTCAGTATTGTGTGTTATGATTTTTGTTTGTTTTTGTGCCTTAAGGTCTATATCTTTAATATTAATTACGTCTACTGCCCCACTAGTAAAATTATTATTAGCAGAAACCTCAACTTTAAAATAACCTTCAGGTAGGTAAAACTTTTTAGTTATTGGGTCAGGCTCTATATCTTGGTCTAGTACTAAATTCCAATCATTTGCACTTCCATCCTCTATAACTAAATCTTCAGCTATTGATAATGAGCATCCTACCGTTGTGTTTGTTTGTCCTAATATTATAGGTGCTCCACCTAAAACTATTGCTCCCGCAATACCGGCAAATATATTATTAAAATCATCCAAATTTGTACTTCTTCTGATTTCTGTTGCTTCCATATCGGCTGGTTTTCTAACATATAAATCAGCTGAAACTGTAGCTCCATCAGAAGCAAGATTAATTATTTTTACATTATTTATTTCAAAATAACAATCCCCAGTTACTGCTTCCACTTTATTTTCCTTAAATTCTAAATTAATTTTAGAATTGCTTAAAGTTAAAGTAGGAGAAATTGGCGCGATTAAAATCCCGAGAATGGTTATGGGTATAAAAATTTTTCCTAAAAGTTTTTTTGTCATATTTTATTTTCTTTTTAAACAAAAAGGTATGATATCTTAAATTTTAACACAAACTTTTTCTTTTTAACAGGAAATTATTTAATTATTTTTTGAATTTTTATTTTTTATTAAAATAATATTCGTAATTATAATTATTTCTGAGAGCTGAAGTTATATTTTGCACATTTACAATTTTAGAACCAAAATATTCATAGACAATTAGTCTTGTTCCCTCTTGTCTTAATTGGTAGGCCGCAATGTCAGGATAACTAACTCTAATTTCTTTTCTATCTTTTCCTACATAACCAAAAGCTTTGGCAAAAAAGTGAGCAGTTTCACCGGCAAATTTTTCTAAGTTTTGCTCTGGGCTGTAGCCGTATAAATAAGCAAGTTCAGGATTATTTATTAATTGTCTTGCAAAAACTGTTTCAATACCTTCTTGAAAACGAACAATAGCATCAACTGGCGGATCAATAATTTGATTTAAACTAAGTTGAGTTCCAATATTACTACTATTTCCACCACTTCCTCCTCCGGAACCTCCGCCAGAACCCCCACCACTTCCTCCTCCGGAATTATCTACATTAACAGAAGAACTAGAAGTTCGGAATGTTAAAGTATTGCCATAATAAATTTCTTGATTATTTCCAGTTGAGTCTACTTGAATAACTGCTCGGAATTCATAGGTTCTATCTTTTTCAAGATTGTTTAAAAAGAAACTCATTGCACCACTGCTTCCAGCAGTTCTTGATTTCTCATTTATATTTTTTATCCAACCATCAGGTCCAACTGCTTGTTGAAGGCTTGTATTTGTTTCTTGAGCTGTCATAGTTGCCAACGTTCCAGCTGGTTGAAAAACTGCATTACTGTTCAAGCTAGTTATATTGTTATTTATTAAATTATTTGAAGAAATTGGGATATTTGGTCTAAGTAAATCTATTGCAACAGTATTAATATTGGCATTATTGAATAAATTAGAAAAAATAGAATAACTAGGTTGGTCAGGTTTTCTTGAAAGTGAAGCATATTGAATTTCCCAATCCATATTTACCATTTCTTGATAAGTAACTTTTTTTCTATATTCAAACCAAGTTGTAGCTGGAATTGCTGTATTAAAAAATCCATTTATGTAAGCTGAGTTATGGTCAACCGCTGTTGCTGGTTTTGTTTGAATAGAATTCAAAGGACTGTTTTGATAAGCTGTCGGAAGAGTAGTGAAAGAAGAAACTTTTCCATAATATATTTTATTTTTTTCAGAAGTGACTGCACAGTAATAATAAGTTGTATTTGGTGTTAAATTAGCTACATCGGTTGAGAAATTTTTTCTAACTAAATTTAAAGGGCCATTTGCATCAGAGCCTAAATTTACTTCATTAGTAGCTTTCATATTATTACCATATATTTCATTACAAAAAATAGGGGGAACTGTTGCTGTAGAGTATCTAAAATAACCATAGGTTGTGCTTGGGAAAAGTAAAGAAGAACCTGAAAGGGTCACCGTTTCGTCAGTTATTTGAGTAGCAGTTTTTGTGCTTGAGATGTCTTTTTCTGATGGATAAATATAACCCTCTCCTGGGTTAACCGCAAAAACCAAAAACGGTATTAATGATAAATTAATTAAGGTTAAAATTATTATTTTTTTTATATTTTTTTTCATTTTTTAATAAATTCCAATTGAAGTTTCAAAAAAACCATCATGATTTAAACCATCAGAACCTATGTTTTGTCTTCCGAGAGAAGTATCCCAACTATCTAGTGGAACTTCTATTCCAATACGACAATCTAACATCCAGCGCATTTCTCCATCTTCGCTGTAATCATACCAGCAATCAAAAGTACCTGGTCTATTATAAGGTTGGTCATCGTGAATAAAGAAAACACCATTTAAAAATCCAGGAGCTTGTGTATTTACGTCGCTTTGATTTAGCATTCTATTATTATAAGCCGGATATTCAGGCCTGTCTGGGATTAAGTCACCTGCTTTTAAATTATTATAATCATATAAAATTGGTGCAGGATAAGGAGGCCTTTGAGGAATATAAAGTTTCCAATTTTTTAATAAACCTTTTTCTAGTTCTTTTTCACAGCCAAAGGGACCTTTTAATAAATCAGTATAAACATAATGGGTTTCATCTTCTGCTTCTTTTTTCAGGTTATCTATTTGAGCAATGTCGCTTCCAGAAGCTAAAGAAGTTGAAATTCGAGCGAATGAATTTTTAAAAGGAATTAATTCTTCTTCATATTGTTCTTGGTTTAGTAAATTACTAGTTAGTTTAAAATTTAAAGTATTTATTTCAATTTTTAATTCTTCTAATCTTTTTACTATTCCAATATGGGAATCAATTTTTTCTTGATTTTCTGCCATTAACAATTGATAACCTTGTGTTTTTTTGTAATAAACAGCAGCTTCGCTTGTTACGCTTGGCAGAATTTCTTTTTTGTAAATATTGTGATATGTTTTTATGTATCTATCTAAAACATTATTTAATATTCGTACAACATCTTGTTTGTTTGTTAAATTGTTTGCTAATTGGTTTTTGTTTGGTTTGTCTGTTGGGTCAACGCGAAGTCCCGTAAATATTCCAACTACTCCAGCATAATAAGTTCTAAGCATTGTATCCCCATTTCTTTTTATTGCGCCTCTTACAATAGCTACTGAAGCAGCAATAATAACACCAACAGCAGCGCCAATTATTGTTCCAAGTCCTGGGACAATTGAACCTATCGCTGCTCCCATTGTGGCGGATGATGCTATTGCTGCACTAACAGCTATTCCCACAGCAACTGCAACAATTGGGCCTAGCCTACCAACCCCCTCAACCACTTCATCTACGTTGTCATATTTTGTCTTTAAAGATTCTTCTGTTTCATCTGGTATCGGTTTTAAAGCTGCATTTAATACATTTATTGAATCATCTTCCCAGCCAGGATGTGCTCCGGGAATACAATAATCTAATTGATAAATTGTTGGTAATAAGCCATTATAGCCACTTAAAGTTGAACTATCTTCGTGTTGTAGAGCATAATTTAATTCTTTTAATTTATCAACATATGTTCTTTGTTCGTCTATTAATGCTTGGTTTAAGTCTGTTCTGATATTAAAATTTGGATGATTGTTTAACCAAGAGCTTAACTCTAATTGGTATGAAGAATAATCATTTAAAGTGTTAGCGTTTCCTGATGAAAAATAACTATCTCCATAATTATAATTATCATAATTATTTTCCACATTAAGTTTTGAAAGTCCGTCTAGCCCTTTTTGTGCTAACTCAGAACTCATTCTAGCTAAAACAGCATCCATAATAGCAGCTATCGCATCATTTAAAGTATCAGCCTCTAATAGAGCATGATCTCTATTGTTCATTGCTTTAGTTAGTGTGTCTGAAATTGTTTTTCCAGGGGTTACGTATTCCCATCCTTCAGTACACATTCTAGGTACTGCAGCTCCATTATGCAAAGGAATAGTAGAAGTTCCAGAAGAAAGCTGGGATGCTAATTTTCTAGCTTCTAAGTCTTCTTCTCTTGTTACACCTTTTGGGTAAATACAACGTTCATCTCCTAAAAATCCACCAGCTTGTTGTAGGGCATCCTTAATTAAATTAGCCGGTGAATTATTTGTTCCTTCTAATCTAACACTTAATTCATTAGAGGCTAGCATATTAAAACCTAATGGGTTATTGGCTGGGTTTTGAATTAAGGCATTCCAGCCATCCCATCCTCCACTAGAAAAATCAGCAAAAAATTCAACATCTGTGAAGCCTCTTTGTTGTAAAACTTTATTTAAAGTATATTGGGCATTGTCTTGAAATTTTTTATTAAAACTATTAACTGCGCCCATTAAAAAATTTTTAGCAAAAGGAAACTTACTTGAATCACTTAACTCAATTCCGAAAGTTAAAATTTGTTCTTTAGCTATGTCTTTAAAAAAAGAACTTGGGTCTGTTAACCAAAAAGGCTTACCTTCTTTTCCTTCTTGTATCCAAGTTACAATATCAACTGTTAGTTTGTTGATTAAAATTTTAACAACTGCTTTTCCTATTGCATCTAAACAAGTTTGATTTTTATTTATTGATTTTGTTTCAGTCTTAATAACTTCTGTTTTTTTTAAAAGTGTATTTAATTTAGCTGTATTTTCTATTAGTTGGCCGTGTGTTATTTCGTCATAAGTTGGAACCGTAGAAGTTCCTATTACTTTTTCTGCCGCTTTTTTTGTTAAATTTATACCTGCCATTTTTAAAACTACCTGGAGCGATTCTTTTGTCATTATTTCTTCTCCTTTACTAAATGCTTCTTTTATTCCATTATAAGCTCCAGCAATACAGCCTGGTAGTGCTTGCATGAGCGGAGACATCTGTTCCATTATTTGCCCAACTGAAGAACTTTGTCCATTGGCTGATATTTGTGCCTTAGCTTTAAAAGCATTTCCTAGGGGCATAAAAAACAATGATGTAATTATTAGTCCACCAATTATTGCTTTGTATTTTTTATAAATCATCATTAATTAATTTATTGTACCATTTTTTATTAAAATGTCTTCTAGTTCTTCAATAGAAGAAAGAAAATCATCACTATATTTTTGATATTGAGATATTCCAGACAATCCAATTACTGGATCAATTAAAACCTGAGCCATATTTTTTACGGCAATGCCTGTATTGTTTGAATTATTTATCATTTTTAAATGATAAAGAGAAAGATTTTGAGGAACAGAAATATCTAACATCTTTAAAGAATAATCTTGATAAGAATTAGCAATTAAATTTAATTTTTCTTGTATTTCTGATGTTTGAGAGGATGGCATATTACTTGAACCCAATAAAATTGAAATTAAATCCATTTCATCACCAACTCCTTTTTCTTTTTGTTTTTCAAAAAGATTAGCTATTTTAAGATAGTAAATTAATTGATCTTGACTTGTGTTATTTGAACTTATTTTTATATCACTTGATTGATAGGCATTAATTATTGTTGAGTCTGCTATTTTTTCACCTAAAGAAGAAGAAAAATGGATTAAAGTTTCTTGGTCTAGTTCTCCTGTTTGTTCTAGCGCTAAAATTGAAGCAAAGAATTGTTGAGAAAACTTTTCTGTTTCATTTAAATTTTCATTTAAACTTATTTTTTCACCATTTCTGGACGCTTCTCTTTTAAGTTTAATATATTCGGAGTCTAAAATATTATCAAATGTTTTTGTGTTGTAAGGATCTGTGCCCCATAATCCTTCTTCCCAGTCTAAAATACCATCTCCGTCAGAGTCTTTTTGTAATAAATCATTTAAGGTTGATTTTTGGACTGCTAATTTAGCTTCTTTTTGTTCATTTAAAAAACTACTTTTACCAAAAAAAAGATTAGAAATTAAAAAAAATATTAAAATTACAACTATTAAAATTAAGATAAAAAAAGAAAATTTTTTACTTGGTAAATATTTTTTGTATTTTTCTGGTATATTTATCTTAATTTTTTTCATATTTTTAATTTTTTGAAGTACCGAAAAGAGTTATGGTATTTAAGTTGACAAGTTGTATTATTGGCGGATCGCTTGGTAAAATACATTCGACAATTGTTTGATCTCCTGTTGTTAGGTCGCCATATAATCCAATTATCCATTGACCAGGGGCTAGCGGAAAACCTGTTTTTGAAGAAGTTCCTGAGGGAATTAAATAACTACTTGGTCCTTTGATTGGTGTTATTTCTATGCTTTCTCCGGGGGTATAACAAATATAACCCATACCTTCTAGCATAGCGATTTCACTTGCTTTAGTGTTTATTATTTTACCACCAAAAGGACCACTAGTTGGTGTGCCTGAAGAAGTTGGAACACTAGAAGCAGAACCCCCTCCTGACCCTCCGGAATATTGAGCATTTATTTTTTTATTGTGGAAATTAAAAAAGAATTGAGCTGAGGCAACTAGAAAAAAGGCTAATAAAAAAATTAAGAATTTATTTTTCAGATTCATTTTTAAATTATAACACTATCAATAAAAGAAATACAATAGAAAGTGTTAATTTTTAATTATTTTAAGCCAATCAGACAAACTTAAATCCTCTGCTCTTTGGTTGGCTATTTCTGGTGGTACCTTAAAATCTATTTTTTTTCTAAAATTAGTGGAAATTTTTTTTCTTTTGTGAGCAAAAGCAAGATGAATTATTTCCCAAAATTTTTTTTCAGCTATTTGATTTTTTATAAAAAAATCTCTAGAAATATTTTTTATGGCAATGATTGCTGAATCAACTTTAGGTGCTGGAGAAAAATAACGTGCTGGAACCTTCATAATTATTTTAGGTTGGCCATAGGCCTGAACTGAAATTGATAAAAGACTTTCTTTGCCTTGTTTAGCTCTGTGCGAAGTCGGGTTTTTTTTCATTCCTATAATTCTTTGGGCTACTTCTTGCTGAATCATTAAAATCATTCTCTCGGGCTGATATTGGTGGGTTAAAAATTTTTTTAAAATAGCTCCGGTAATATTATAAGGAATATTGGCGATGATTTTGTATGAGCATTCTGGAACATTAAATTTTAAAATATCTTCTTCTAAGAGAATAAGTTTTTTATTTTGGATTTCTTTGCTAAATTTTTCTTGAAGAAAAACAAAAAGATCGCTGTCTTTTTCAACGGCAATAACTAAATTAGCTTGTTTTAAAAGTTCTTCTGTTAAAATTCCTTTACCGGGACCAATTTCTAAAATAATATCATTTTCTGTAATTTCTCCTGCTTGGATAATTTTATTTAAGGCTAATTTTGATTTTAGAAAATTTTGTCCTAAAGATTTTTTAGCCTTAAATAGTTTTTTATTTTTAAATTTGTTTTGTGTTTGCATTTTATTTATATATAAATTGTTTTAATTCTTGGGTCTTTGTTTTCTATTTCTAAAATATCACCTGGAATGTCTTTGATAAATTGAGACATTATATTTATTTGTCTTGAGCCAAAAATTGTTCGGTAATTTGTGTAAGATAAAAATAATTTTTCTTTTGCTCTAGTTAAGGCAACATAAAACAATCTTCTTTCTTCTTCAGCATCTTCATTTTTTTCATTTTGGCGTTCATAAGGAAACAAACCATCTTCTAAACCAACAATAAAAATATATTTAAATTCAAGGCCCTTAGCGGCATGGACTGTCATTAATTTAATTCCCTCTTTTTCTTTTTTCTTTTTTTTAATAGAATAATTTTTTTTATTTTCATTTAAGATTAGCGAATCTTGGTCTGAGGCCAAAGAAGCATCTTCTAATAATTTTTCTATTCCTTGATTGTTTTCTATTTCATCATATTTTAAAGCAAGAGTTGCCAATTCTTTTATGTTTTGAAGTTTTTCTTCTCCTTCTTCGGTGTGGTCTTCAAATTCTTTTTGAATTCCTGTTTTTTGAATAACATATTTTATTATTTCCGAAGCTTTTAATTCTTTTGTTTTTTCTTGTATGTTTTGAAGCAATTGATAAAAATTATTTATTTTTATTTGTGTTTTAACTGGCAAGCTTTCTCTGTTTCCAGAAAATATTTTTGCAATAGTTGCTTTGCCTATTCCCCTAGCTGGGAAATTTATTATTCTTTTTATATCTGAAAGACTATTGGGGTTTAAGGCAGCACGTAAGTAAGCTAATGTATCTTTAATTTCTTTTCTTTCAAAAAATCTTATACCTAAAACTTGATAAGAAATATTGTAATTAAGCATGGCTTCTTCTAAAACTCTAGATTGAAAATTTGCTCGATAAAGTACAGCAATTTCTGACAAAGCAGAAGACTCGTTGTCTATAATTTCTAAAATTTTTGTGGCCACAAAATCAGCTTCATCGTTTTCATCTAAAGCTTCATAAAGAGAAATTTTTTCTCCAATTTTGTTTTGAGTAAATAATTTTTTTTCAGGACGGTATTTATTTTTTTGAATTATTTCATTGGCTGCTTCTAAAATATTTTGAGTAGACCGATAATTTTCTTCTAAGATAATTATTTTTGTATTCGGATAGTCTTTTTCAAAATTTAAAATATTTTTTAAATTAGCTCCTCTCCAAGAATAAATACATTGATCGTAGTCACCCACCACGCAAATATTTTTATTGTTAGCTGAAAGTAATTTTGACATTAAATATTGAACTTCATTGGTATCTTGGTATTCATCTATGTGGACATATTTCCACTTTTCTTGATATTTTTTTAAAATTTCTTTTTTATTTTTTAATAATTGAGTTGATTTTAATAATAAATCATCAAAATCTAAAGAATTTTCTTTTTCTTTCTTTTTTTCATATAAATGCCAAACTTGAGCTACTAAATTTTGAAAAGTATCTTCTGGATTTACTGAATAGTCTGAAATATTTTTAAATTTACCTTTTTCTTTACTAATTATATTTTTTATTTTTTTAGGATCATATTCTTTAGGGTCTAATCCTATTTCTTTTAAACTTTCTTTGATTATTGAAATTGAATTACTTTCATCTAATATTGAAAAATGTTTTGTTAAGCCAACTTCTTGGGCATTTTCTTTTATAATAAAAACACCTAAAGAGTGAAAAGTTGAAATAAAAGGACTTTTTTCTTGTTCTTGGGCACTTAAAAACATTTGATTTGAAATTCTTTCTTTCATTTCTTTGGCAGCCTTATTGGTAAAAGTTACTGCTAGGATGTCTTCTGGAGCTATTCCTTGTTTTATTAAATTTATAATTCGGTGAGTAATGGTTTTTGTTTTTCCGGCTCCGGCTCCTGCTACAATTAAAAGAGGTCCCTCTTGGTGCAGAGCGGCTTCTTTTTGTTTTTTATTTAAACCTTCTAAGTGTTGCATCTATTTTTTATCTTAACATAAAACAAAAAACCTGGTATCAGGTTTTTTGTTTTATTGAGTTTATTTTTTTAAACACCTACTTTTTCAAATTCTTCAGCAAGAGTTATTTTTAAATCTTCAGCTTCTTCTTTAATTATTTCATCAAAATTTTCTATCTTTTCTCTTAAAAATAGAAAAAGTTTTTCTCCACCTTCTTGTGATTCTATGATTTTATCATATTGAAGCATTTCGTCTTCTGATAATAGAGGCAGAGTTTTAACTAAAACAGCTTGGAAAATTATTTTACTTAATTTTTCAACTACTTCGTTCATTTTTTCTGGAGCTAATTTATCTAATTCAAACAAATCCACTAAATCTTTTTTTATTTTTTGCATAATTTTTTATTTATATTAATTATAATTTAAACTTATCTAAAATATTCATTTTTGTTAATTGATGCAAGCAACGTTTTATATAATTTTCTGGATTTTCATTTAATGGATTTATTACGGTTGCTTCTATGGGATTAAGTCCAGTTGCTTCTTGAAGTTTTTGCATGTTTTGGATTAAAGGTTTATAGGTTTCATTTACTTCTTCGGGGTTCCAAGCTATTAATTTAGTAGCCGAATAATTTTCGGTAGATGTTTTTATATTATTCCAAGCTTGTTCATTGTTGGGGAATAATTTATCTATATTTTTTTCATATACCTCATTTACTTCTTTTAATTCTTCGGGAGTTAGGTCGTAGGGATTTTCTATGTTTACTTGATTTATATTATTTATTTCATCTTGCCCAGATGTTTCTTCAGCAGGGATACCATTTTCTTGATTTATTTCTTCATTTCCTTCTTGATTTATTTCATTTTGAATATTTCCTTCATTTTCTTCTAGAATAATTTGTTCATTTGATGTTTCAGCTGAATAATCTGAACCCACATTTAAGGGAACTTGCCTGTCTATTAAGTCTTGATCAGGCTGTAGGTCTTCTAAGTTTGCTCCTTCAGCTGAATAATCTGAACCCACATTTAAGGGAACTTGCCTGTCTATTAAGTCTTGATCAGGCTGTAGGTCTTCTAAATTAGTTTCTTCTACTGGAGCTGAGTCAAACATAGGTCCACCATAGGAAGTTATTTCTCCGTTAGCTTTTATTAATAAATGATCTTCTCCATTTTTAATATCATGATAAGAAAGATTGCCATTTTCATCAAAACCTAAAGTTGAACCTTCAAAAACAGATAAGCTTTCAGCTTCTTGGTCTGGATTAAAGAAGCCTAAATTAATAGCTGTTTGAGTTGGATTTTCTTTCATAAATTCTTGCAAGCCAGCTGGTGATTTTGCTAAATCTAATTCTCCAGCATCAATTTGTTCTTGTATTTGTCTTTGTAATTGTTCAATTCCCCTTATACCACCAGCACCTTTTTCAAAAAGAATAGTTGCTTTTTCAGGATTAATTTCATTTATTTCTGGTGGGTTTTCAGAATTAACTTCATCAGAAGTATTTTCATTTGGATTTGCTTCTTTTGGTTGAGTTCCTGTTGAGTCGTTTGTGTCAGTTTCTTGCGCTTCAGTGCTTAAATTACTTTCTTGAGCATGACCAAAAACTTCCAACATAGCAATGCTGGTTCCTATTGCTGCCGAGCCTCTTAAAATTTTACTCCAGAATTTTCTTCGTTCTTCCCATTGGTTTATTTTTTCATTTATTTCATTTTGTATTTTTTCTAAATTCCCTTCTAAGTCTTCAGGCTTATATTTTTTAAGGATACTTTCTAGTTTCTTTTTTCTATCCGAAATAGTTTTTTCAGCTGAATATTTTTTTTGTAACATTTGAGAGACCACAAAACCAGCCCCCGCAGCTATTGGAACAGCTAACCCACCTCCAGTTAAAGCAAGACCTGCTCCAATACTTCCAGCCAATAAAACACTTTGGATAATTAATTTTTTTCTTTTTTCTTTTTTTATACTTTTTTCTTTTTCTTCTTTGGTATTAATTACAGGCGTAGAATCTTTTTTTCTTTTAGACGTTAACTTGTTTCCTAGTTCAATAACAGCTGAAATACCAAGCCCCAAAAAAATTTTTCTTCCTAAGTAAGCAGTTGCTCCACCTTTCAAAGCGGCAGCTGTTCCCAAGCCCATTTCAGCAGCTTTTTCAACAGAAATAGAAGAAATAAGGCCAATTAAAGCTAAGCTAACTGCCGTTTTTCCAAATCTTTGGCTAAAACCCTTTATTCCTTTTTCATTTTTACCAAGATTTTCCCACCAATCAAGACCTTTATTTACTTTTCCATAAAAAGAACTTTTTTTTGCTTCATTTTCTTTTTGCTCTCCTGTTTTATTTAAAATTTCTTCACGAATTAATCTTTTCTTTTCTTCACTATTAAGCATTTCTAAATTTTTATATGTTTTTTCTATCATAGAGAATATTGTTTTATTTAAATGTTTTTAAATAAGTATTTTTTTAATTTTTATTAATTTATTTATTAAATAGAAGTTGCTCCCTTTTTTAATATTCTAGAATCTAGTGTTCTTAAAAAGTCTTCTTTGCTAAAATTTGTTATTTTCCCTAAAACCATTTCTCCCCTGATGTCTTTAACAATAGAGCCAGGGTATTCTTTATTTAATTCAGATATTATCTCTTCTAGGTTTTCATTTTTTGAATTTATAAAAAAAGTTTTATCTTTTTCATTCCAACAAACATAGGAATCATACCCTAACATTTTAGTTCCAAGGAAAGCTAGGTTATTTTTTATTATATTAGTAAATTCTTTCCCTTTTTGAGGTTTTATGGTGGGATAGTCATGGAAAATAATTTTACCAATTCTAGTATTTTCTAAATCTAAACCCAATTTCTTATTATTTCTTGTAGAGTTTTCAATACCATTTATGGTGCCATTTATTTCTTTTTCTTTTTTTGCTATTTGATCAATTAACTCCTCCCCTCCTATTTTTTTTATTTCTTCTAAACTTAAAGGCACAGAAAGATCTTTAATTTCACCATTGAGATAGCTTTTAAATAATTTTTCTGGAATTATGTCAGCTAAAGAATAAGGAGTTTTAGCCCAATTTTCTTTAAAATAGTTTTCATTGTAAATTTTCTCTCCTTTTTCATTTTTTTTATCTAAACAACTTAAGTTATCATATTCAGTTACAAAATTAATAAAGCCTTCTATTTCCTTAGATGGTTTTTCTTTAAAAAGGTCTCCCTTTTTTAATATTTTATAAAGTAATTCGGTTGCTGAGGTAGGGTTTTTTAAACCAGGTCCATGGTGATCAATATAGACATTTTTTATTTCTCCGTTTTCTCTTTCTGTAGTCATCCATTTTCCACCATTGTCAATAATTAAACGCACTCCTTTTCTTTGGGCATCTTCTTCAATATCATTTAAATGGCCCCCTTTAGGCAAAAAAGAAGAAACAGCGTCATCACTATATTCAATTTTACTCATTTTTAATAACTCTACAGTAACAGTGGTGTCTAGGTCTTTTTTTAAACTTAAACCATATTTTTCAGCTTGTTGTAGGTTTTCTTTTGAATGTAGGACAATTTGACTTATTTTTTCAGTTTTTAATATATTAATTATATCAACTGCTGTTTTTTGTTCTTCATTTTTTAAAATAGAGTCAATTAATTTATTTACAGCTTCTTCTGTTGCTTTAATTCTTTTATTTTTTATATCTTCACCATTTGGGGCTATTTTTTTATCTTTTACGTCACCCAAAACCCTGTCTAGTATTTCTAGTTGTATTTTATAATTTTGGATTTCTTCTTTTTTTTCTAATATTAAATCTTCATAAGTTTCTTCCTTCCCCCCATTAAGACGAGCTTTCAGTTCTGATAATTCTTTATTAAGAGCTACCAAGTATTGGGTAAGTTTTGCTCTTTGGGTTGCTTCTATTTCTTTAGGAGTTATTGTTAAATGATTTAAATTTTTTTCCATGTTTTTATTATATTAATAAATAATTTTTTTTCCTAATTTTTATTAAAATATTAATGTAATTATACATTTATTTTTGTATTTTGTCAATATTGTTTTTCCACATTTATATTGACATCCTTGGTGGGGTAAGATACCATATAAATATACAGAAAAGGAGTAGGAAAAAATGGTTGTTTTCTGAGATGATAGTAACCTTCGTGAGAGCTTTTAATTACATTACATATTTGGTCGTCTTGTAATTTCTCTTTATTTTAAAGGGTAAAAGAACTCTCGAAAATTAATTTGTTTTATAAAAACTCAATTTAAAATATTCAGTTTTGTCTTAATGGGCTTCCTTGTTTTTGGGCAGGGCTTTTTGTCTTCTGGTGATTTAATGGCTCAAGAAACAACAGATATTGCAGTTGAATCTAATGTTTCTAATTTATTAATAGCTAAAGAAAAGACTTCAGATAATTTAAATGCTTGTGTTGAAATTATTAATGGCGCTTTTTCTCCTTGCCTTTCTAATCCCGGAACCATAGAGGGTATTGATGAAAGAGAAGATATTTCGTCTCAAATGAGTGTTTATGTTGTTAGAAAAGGCGATAATTTAGATCAGATTGCTAAAATTTTTGGAGTTTCTGCTAATACTATTCTTTGGATGAATGACATGAAAAAGGGAGATAAAATAAAAGAAGGTGATATTTTGCTTATTTTACCAATAGATGGAGCTAAGCATACTGTTGCCAAAGGAGACACTCTTTCTAAGATTGCTGAAAAATATAAAGTAGAAGTTTCTGAAATTATAAGCTTTAATGATTTACCTAGTAGTGGTTCTTTAGTTCTTGGAAAAGAACTTATTATTCCAAATGCTGACATAGACGCTCCTAGTCCTGTAAAGCCAAGTAGTAACTCTTCTAAAAACATAGCTTCAAGTAGTACAAAAAGCACTAATACAAAGTCTGTTTCAGGTTATTTTATAAACCCCGTTCCATCAGCTACTCGAACTCAAGGGCTTCATGGCAATAATTCTGTTGACTTAGCAGCCCCAATTGGTACTCCAATATTGGCTTCAGCTTCAGGTACGGTTTTAATTGCTCGTTATGGATGGAATGGTGCTTATGGAAATATGATTATTATTCAACACCCTAATGGTACTAAGACTTTATATAGTCATTTATCTGAAATTAAAGTTAGTCAAGGAAATAAAGTATCTCAGGGACAAGTTATTGGTAAGGTTGGAAATACGGGAAGAGTAAGAGCCTCTAAGGGTGGCAATGGCGCTCATTTGCATTTTGAAGTTCATGGTGCAAAAAATCCTGGAGCAACTACTCCAATGTCTTGGGCTAAATAAAAAAACTCACAGTAAAGTGAGTTTTTTTATTTCTATTTTGGTGCGGGATAAGGGAGTCGAACCCTTCACCACAGTTTGGAAAACTGTTATTTTACCGATAAACTAATCCCGCTTGCCTTTCGTAATTTTAATTAAGTAGACCTTTGTTAAAGCTATGACGAACAGGCCTGCTTAACTAAACAACACAATAATAATATCAAAATTAATATATTTTTTCAATCTCCCTGTCGGGCTGCTGGGCTCATATTAGGAAAGGTACCTGATATGAGAACCGGAGGCTGACGAGCCGAGGTGGGTCTTCTGACTCTGAGAGTCATCAGACTCGAATGAGGTCGCGTAAATTTTCAACAGAAAATTATATGTGACTCGAACTACAGTTCGATTTCCTCCT